>NZGN01000033.1:0-24205 GCA_002691045.1 Marinovum sp. | reverse complement strand
TAAATAGATCTATCTTCCTGGCATTTACCACCAATCTTTAAATGGCTTGCAACTAACGGTAATATTAGTGAAAATGAAATGCTCAAGACCTTTAATTGTGGTATCGGCATGACAGTGATTTGCTCGGAGTACTGCAAAGACGAGGTTTTTTCTCTTCTTGAAAAAAATGGTGAAAATCCAACTATTATTGGTGAGGTAACGAACACAAACAAAGTTCATTATTTTGGCGATTTAATATGAAATTATCCGTAGCAATCCTTATTTCGGGCAGCGGATCAAATATGGTTCAATTAATTAAGTCAATGGACGATAATCACCCCGCCTTTCCTAGTATTGTAATTTCAAACAAACCCAATGCCGCTGGAATAAAAAAAGCTCAAGGTCTTGGCATTCCCACTCAGATAATTAACGACAATTTTGAAAAATCAAATGGATTAGATTTTGAAGCCAAACTTAAAGAAATATTAAATAGATATGAAGTAAAAATCATATGCTTAGCTGGTTTTATGAGAATACTTTCAAAAGATTTTATAGAGCTTTTTGAGGGCCGTATATTAAACATTCATCCGTCTCTATTGCCTAAATATAAAGGACTAAATACTCACGCTAGGGCTGTCGCAGCAAATGATAAGTTTTCTGGATGTTCCGTACATTTAGTAACTGCCGAATTAGATGGAGGACCCATACTGGCTCAAAGTAAGGTGACTATCGAAAAAACTGATACTGCTGAAACTTTATCTTCTAAAGTCCTTAAAAAAGAGCATTTGTTGTATCCAGAAGTTTTACTTAATTTTTCTCACCAAATTAAAGAGACTTTAAATTTTTAAAAATCACAATAAGTAATTTTTAATAATGAAATATGTATGAGTTATGAAAATAATAACAAAAAATTCAGAGTTGCAGGAGTTTTGCACTAAAGCTGCTAACTCAAAATATATAACCATTGATACGGAGTTTTTACGTGAACGAACATATTTTTCAAAATTATGTTTAATTCAGCTAGCTGTTCCCGGAGATGAGAAGGATAGTGCCGTACTTGTAGATAATTTGGGTAATGACTTGGATCTCTCCCCAATATACGGATTATTCAAAAATGAAAAAATCGTTAAGGTATTCCATGCCGCGCGACAGGACTTAGAAATTTTCTACTTAGACTCAGGGATTTTTCCTTATCCATTGTTTGATACACAAATAGCGGCTATGGTCTGCGGCTTCGGAGACCAGGTAGCGTACGAAACGCTTGTAAAACAAGTTGCAAAACAGACTTTAGATAAAAGCTCTCGGTTTACAGATTGGTCTAGGAGACCATTAACTGAAGCACAAAAAAAATATGCACTTGCCGATGTCACACATTTACGATTTATTTACGAATTTCTTTCACAAAAGCTTGATAAAACAGGTCGGTTAAAGTGGGTAGAAGAAGAGATTAAAATATTGATTTCTCCTGAAACATATGATTTTGATCCAAAAAAATCCTGGCGAAGAATAAAAATAAGATCAAACTCGAGACGATTTCTTGGAATTGTTGCTGCTTTAGCTGAGTTCAGAGAAAATTTTGCTCAAACGAAAAACATTCCGAGAAACCGAGTTATTAAAGATGACGCATTACTAGAATTGGCCTCAAACAAACCTAAAAATTTTGACGATCTCTCAAAATCTAGACTACTTTTGAGAGAGGCCCGCAAGGGTGAGCTGGCTAGCGGTTTATTGAATGCAGTAGAGATAGGGGTTAATACACCAGATTCAGAACTACCCGAAAAAGCAGAAAAATCTGATAAAAATATTGTTAACAGTGCTTTAGCCGACCTTCTTAGAGTTCTTTTGAAATCGTGCTCTGAGAGCACTGGGGTGGCTAGTAAATTAATCGCATCCGCGAGTGATTTAGATTCATTAGCAGCTGGTGAACGAAATATAGCTGCCCTAAAGGGATGGCGTTTAGAAGTTTTTGGTGAGTCTGCATTAGACCTTTGCAATGGAAAAATTGGACTGTCTGTTGAAGGCACAAAAGTAACAACAATTGAATTAGGTCAAACTTCATGACCTGGATATTATTCTAAAAAGAATGTTTGAGGTTCCACTTGATAAATAATGATTTTCAACAAATTATTGACGATTTTGATTTCTTTGATGATTGGGAAGATAAATATCGTTACGTAATTGAGGAGGGTAAGAAAATGCCCTTGTTAGACGAGTCTCTTAAAGTCGACAGCAATAAAGTGAATGGTTGCGCATCTCAAGTCTGGCTTCATTTTTCGAATTCAGACAAACTTTATTTTGATGGAGACAGCGATGCAATAATAGTCAAAGGTTTAATTGCATTACTTCGCAAACTTTATAACGGAACACCGATTAAAGACATAAAAAACATTGACGCTTTGGAAAATTTAAAGAGGCTTGGACTAGGTGATCACTTGTCAGTACAGCGATCAAACGGATTGAAAGCAATGGTAGAGAAAATACAATCTCTAGGCTAACTTTTTCACAAATTTTGCTAAGTCACCAAAACCAGTATGACGATGTTCAAAATTTAAATTCAACTTTTCAGCATAAGTCTCAGCTAATTCAACCAGATTATTATCTGAAGACTGAGATTGATAAACCAATTTTTCATAATTTCCAAAATACATACGTATCAGCTCAGGATTTCTATCCAAACCCAAAGGTTTCCAAACAAATGAGTCAAATTGTCGAACCAGAAAATCAGTTAAATAGAAAGATGTAGTCTCACCAAGTTCTTCAAACTTTTTATTCCCTTCGAAAAAAGAATAACAATGAGGGCCATCTATCATTTCAATATCATACTCAGCACATAGCTTTTCAAGTTTGCCTCCTGTTCCACAGTCTGCATAAGCTAAAAATATTTTTGAATATTGGACTTTATAATTATCAAAAGCATTTTTTACAGCGAAAGGAATTTTGTCTGGAGTATTATGCAATATTGCGGGCAAACAATGTAAATCTATATGCGGTAGGTTATTTATTCTCAATATTTCGATGACTTCTCTGGCTATAGCACCACACGCGAGTACCAACACTGTACCCGCTTCGGATTTACGACTAAAGTTTGTTGTTAGTATTTTTGAATCTGCAAATGACATAAAAAAACTTTACAGATGTTTCTGTTCAAATTCTATGCTCTTAATTGGTTGTGTTTACGCGCTACAAACTCTTTAGCTGTTTCAACTGCCACTGCAGCATCTCGGCAATAAGCATCTGCACCTATGGCTTTCCCAAATTCCTCATTGAGAGGCGCCCCTCCTACCAGGACAATGTATTCATCCCGGACTCCACTCTCAACTAGCGTGTCAATGACCACCTTCATATAAGGCATAGTTGTCGTCAACAAAGCAGACATTCCTAAAATATCCGGCTGCTCTTTTTCCAAAGCCTCTAAATAATTTTCAACAGGATTATTTATTCCCAAATCAACGACCTCAAATCCCGCACCTTCCATCATCATCGAAACTAGGTTTTTACCTATATCGTGAATATCACCTTTGACGGTTCCAATTACCATTTTTCCAACACGAGGCGCTCCAGTCTCTGCGAGTAAAGGCTTTAAGATAGCCATACCACCTTTCATTGCATTCGCTGCAAGCAAAACTTCAGGCACAAACAAAATACCATCTCTGAAATCCTTGCCAACGATAGTCATACCGCCCACTAGTGCTTCTGTTAGGATATTGTAAGGCAGCCATTTGCGCTCCAAAAGTATGTTGACAGCTTCTTCGATTTCTTCCTTTAGGCCGTCGTACAAATCGTCGAACATCTGTTGAACTAGTTCTTCATCATCCAATTCTGATAAAATAATATCATCTTCTTCATCTGACATGTGAACACTCCTGTATAATCAACCAATTAAGGTTGAAGAGAACGATATTATTTTACTTTTCTAGCTTTTACAAATTTCTAGCTGTCATTTTACGACATAGGGCATTTTAAAGCCGACTAAATTTTGGATAGCGAAGATTTGTTTAATTAAAAAACTAATAAAAACTGAGGTTTAGGTGACTTCTACACATTAAGCTCTACGGCGTCTTCTTTTTTGATTTTTTCTTTCTGTTACAGACTTCATTGAACTAGAAAAGGATCCAATTTCCAATTCAATTTGTTCAAGTGTGGGGGCTGGCATTAAAGGGTTTGCTTCGAGAGCATTGCGCATCGATACTAAGTGCTCTGGCTTAGTACCACAGCAACCACCAATAATTTTAGCTCCACTATCCCTGGCCATAATAGCATATTTTGCCATTAAATCCGGAGTTCCATTGTAATGTATATGACCATCTACGTATTTTGGAATCCCAGCGTTTCCTTTAGCGATCAAGTTTTTTCTAGGTGCAGATTTTGAGAAATCTTGAATAGTTCTAAGCAAGTCTGAAGCTCCTGTGCCACAATTAGCGCCAAAAGCAATCGGTTTATTAGAAATAGATGAAATTAAATTTACCATTGCCGACGGACTAGTTCCCATCATTGTATGCCCGGCAGTGTCAAAGCTCATTGTTCCAATCCAAGGAAGATCTACATGTGAAAATGCCTCAGCAGCAGCTACGAATTCCTCAGGTGCAGATATAGTTTCTAACCATAAAACATCAGCGCCTCCATCCTTAAGACCCTGAGCTTGCTCAAGAAAAACTTCCACTGCAATTTTGTGTGAAAGATCTCCAATTGGTTCCATAATTTCTCCAGTCGGACCAACCGACCCAGCAACAAAAACAGAACGTTGACTACTATCCGCCACGTTACGTGCTATTTCAGCTGAAATTTTAGATAACTCAAATGCCTTTGTTCCTAAATTATGCAGTTTCAACCTTAGAGCGTTTCCACCAAAGCTATTGGTCAAAAATATATCACTACCTGCGTCAACAGCATCTTTGTGAAGATTAGAAATTCGAGCAGGATATTTTATATTCCAAAGCTCTGGAGCATCGCCCGACATTAATCCCATATCAAAAAGGTTTGTGCCAGTTGCTCCATCAGCAAGAAGCCAGTCCTCTGAGTCCAACTTTTCAATAAATTTTAACAATCACTAATTTCCAAAAAACTAATTTTGTTTCTCACGACTGTTAATTGTTGTCGAACGAATACTTTTCATTTTCATTATGAAAAATTTGCAACAATTTAAAATTAGTTGTTCATGTTTAACAGCTTGCTCCGCTTAGCTCTTTCCCGTAATACGAAATCAATTATTTAAAAACAAGTTATGGATTTTAAAATGCCACGCCGTTCTAAAATATATGAGGGCAAAGCTAAAATTTTATATGAAGGGCCAGAACCTGGAACTATAATTCAATACTTTAAAGATGATGCTACAGCATTTAATGCCGAGAAAAAGGAAGTAATTGAGGGTAAAGGCGTACTGAATAATCGATTATCTGAATTTTTTATGTCCGGCCTGAATAACATTGGTGTTCCTACTCATTTTATTAAACGAATAAACATGCGAGAACAGCTTGTTCGGAGCTGTGAAATAATCCCTTTAGAGATAGTTGTTCGTAACTTTGCCGCTGGATCGATATCAGATCGTCTTGGTATTGAGGAAGGCACGCAGTTGCCACGACCCATAATTGAATATTATTATAAGGATGACAGCTTGGGTGACCCTATAGTATCTGAGGAACACATCGCTGCCTTTAATTGGGCATCAGCTCAAGACATGGACGATATTTTAGGCTTAGCTTTAAGGGTCAATGATTTCTTGTCTGGAATATTATTTAGCGTCGGCATTAAACTCGTTGATTTTAAAATCGAAATTGGACGCCTTTTCGAGGGTGATTTTCAACGATTAGTTGTAGCAGATGAAATTAGTCCAGATAGTTGCCGTTTATGGGACATTAAAAGCGGAGCGAAGCTTGATAAGGATGTTTTTAGACGTGACTTGGGCAGCTTGACAGATGCCTACACAGAAGTTGCTTACAGGTTAGGTTTACTTCAAAAATCAACATCTCAGATGAAACCAACTTTGGTTAAATGAAAATTCTTTAGAAGCGGATTAATAGAATGAAAGCTCGAATTACAATCATGCTAAAAGATGGGGTTCTTGACCCTCAAGGAGAAGCTATTAAGCAGGCACTAACTTCACTTGAATATCATAAGGTAAACTCTGTGCGACAAGGAAAAGTCATAGACTTGGAGTTAAGTGAAAGTTCGGAAGAGGCAGCAATAGATAGTATCCAAGAGATGTGCGAAAAGTTACTGGCTAATACTGTAATCGAAAATTATGAGATAAAGTTACTGTAATGCGAGCTGCAGTTATTGTTTTCCCAGGATCAAACTGTGATCGGGATATGGTTTGTGCTCTTAACTTAGCGGGCCATGAAGTTATTTCAGTTTGGCACAAAGAAACAGAATTGCCAAAAAATATAGATTTAATCGCTATACCCGGAGGCTTTTCATTTGGAGACTATCTCAGATGCGGCGCGATTGCTGCTAAATCGCCAATTTTCAAAGAGGTCCTAAAGCATATTGAAAGAGGAGGTTATGCTTTAGGCGTTTGCAATGGTTTCCAGATTCTTACCGAGGCAGGAGTTTTACCTGGCATACTGCAGCAAAACATAAATACTAAATTTATTTCAAAAGTCGTCGACCTGCGTGTACTCAATACAACTAGCATATTTACTCATAGGTATACTCCAGAGGAACCTTTTTCTATACCAATAGCACATCACGAAGGTAATTACTTTGCCTCAAGCGAAGATCTAAAAAAATTGAAAGATGGTGATCGTATTGCATTTAAATATATCAAGAATCCAAATGGGGCACTAGAAGACATCGCGGGTATTCTTTCCGAAAATCATAGAGTTTTAGGGATGATGCCGCATCCGGAACGTCATACCGAAAACGTTCATGGTTGTCAGGATGGCTTTCCATTCTTTGAAGGCCTGTTTCAAACTAATTAAACTTCTTAACAGACTGAGAGTTTTAAGTCATATTGCTGTTATGGATCCTATTAATTCCGATATTGATCTTGATAGTCTAGAAAATTCTCGCTCCAGAAACCCTATTAGGGCCAGAGTTTTTTTATTTAGCTTATCTGTTTTATTTGTGGTTTTGTTAGTTGCTACAAATTCATTTTTCACTTCAAAATATCTAAATGACATAAAACAGGAAGGTGAAATACGTCTAACGCAAAATGAGAGAAACATTGTCAACGAATTGAAAAAAAATTCAGTTATTCCACAATTTTTAGTCCGTGATCAAAGTATTTGGAATGCATTACTTTCCAACAATTTCTCCTCATTGCCACAAATGTTTTTCGAATTCATTGATGAAATATCAATAGAGTCAATAACCTTAATGGATAGAACTGGACAAATTGTTGCGGTTGCCGGAAAAGAAAATTTAAAAGAAATTTCATCAAATAAAATTATTTTCAATACTGCTATCTCAACTAATGACACGGTCATGAATATCATTGAAAAGGATGCGAACGAATTTGGATTTTTTTATTCAAGGAAAATAGAAAATGATCAAAGGGTTCTGGGAGTTCTATCTATAGAGGTTGATTTAAAAAAATTAGAGAATTCATGGAAAAGTGCTGGGGAGACTCTTTTTATATCAAACAGCGAAGGAAAAATAGTTTTAGCAACAGAACCTACATGGAAGGGTTTGAGTGAAGATTTAGCGTGGAAAAATCAAAATTCGAAAAACATTCTAAAACGTGGTTTTAGTGTGGCAAAGGAGTGGGTAGATTCCAAAGAAAGCGACCAATATTTCAATGACAGCTACTTTGTGCGCTTCAATAAAAATATTTCAATTTTGAATTGGAAAATATCAAGTTTTGAAAATTACTCAAGCGTTCGAGAGAGAGTTAATACTATTCTTGCGCTGGAAATTTTAATTTTTCTACTTTTACTGGTCTTAAGTCTTTACTCATTAAATAGAAAAAAAATCCTTCGACTGAATTTATTTGAAGAGGAAACCATAAAATTAAGGGAATTGAACAAGAAGCTAGAAACAGAAATGGAACAAAGAAAACGGGTTGAAAAAAATCTTCTTGCTGTTGAACAAACCCTAGAACAACATTCTAAGCTTGCTGCACTTGGAGAAATGTCAGCGGCCATCAGTCATGAATTAAATCAACCTTTGGCTGCAATGAAAACCTATTTAGCTGGTGCATCTTTATTATTGAAAAGAAACAGACCTCAAGAGACCGTTGCCGCACTTATGAGAATAGATGGCTTAATCCATAGAATGGGAGAAATAACAAAACAATTAAAAACTTTTGCGCGCAAAAATACTGAGAGTTTCGTTCCCCTCAATTTCAATGATGCCATTTTAGCAGCCTTGTCAATTATGGAGCCTCAATTAAAACAAAGCGGTATAAAATTAAACACAAATATTCCAAGTGAACCTGTTTTAATCATTGGTGATCAACAACGTTTAGAACAGGTTATAATAAATCTAATAAGAAATGCAATTGATGCCCTTGATGATACAGAGTTTCCTTCGATTACTATTTCGCTGCATAAAAACAATTCTGTTAAGTTTTCTATTTTTGATAATGGTAAAGGTATCAGTGATTTAGAAACACTTTTTGAACCATTTCAAACCTCGAAGGATCCCAGCAAAGGACTTGGTCTCGGGCTCGCAATTTCTTCAAATATTATATCTGAACTCGGCGGGTCACTTTCGGGTGAAAATGTTACCCCAACAGGAGCAAAATTTACAATAAAATTACCTTTGTTTGATCCAAGTCGAGTTAATGTAGTGGAAGAAAACCAAACAAAAATGCGTGAAACACTATGAGAGTTGCAGTTGTTGACGATGAAAAAGACATGCGTCTTTCAATTACGCAATGGCTTACTCTATCAGGCTATGAAACAGAAAGTTATTCATGTGCTGAAGACGCCTTAGCACAAATAGGTTCTGATTATCCCGGGATTGTTGTTACAGATATCAAAATGCCTGGCATGGATGGTATGCAGCTTTTAAAAAGAATAATGGCGCAAGATACAACACTGCCAGTGATCCTAATAACAGGCCACGGGGATGTGCCAATGGCAGTAGAAGCCATGAGACTTGGAGCATTCAATTTTTTAGAAAAACCTTTCAATCCCGAAGCATTAACTCAGTTAGTAAAGTTAGCCATTCAAAACCGTCGCTCTTCATTAAGTAATAGAGATTTGAGAAGTGAATTATCTGACGGATCAAAAATTATAAAAAAGTTGGCCGGCACTTCTAAATTAATGGAAAAATTAAAAGAGGATATATTAGATTTTTCTCAATCAGATGCCCCCATTCTTATTGAGGGAGAAACAGGTTCCGGAAAAACACTAGTAGCTCATGCTGTGCATGCCGTCAGTCAAAAATCTTCAAAAAAATTAATAACGGTGCACTGCGGCGCCTTTGATAATGAAACTATTTCTAAAAAATTATTTGGCCCCACTAATGATGACGAAAATTTTTTACCTGCGTTTGAAGAGGCAAGGGGAGGCACACTGATTCTTGAAGATATAGAAACTTTAAATAAAGAAGCTCAAGGAAAACTTTTAGAAAAACTTGTTAAATTAGAAAATTCTTTGGATACTAAAGTAATAACAATTTGTAATCATGTATCTTCTGTACTTCCTAAAAACCTGTTAAGAGAGGATCTTTATTTCAGATTAAGTTCTTTGAAAATTTCTGTCCCCCCATTAAGAAAGAGGGGTGCTGACATCCTAGATCTATTCTCCCAATACACCATAATATTTTCTGGGGAATATGGGTGCTCACCACCTTTACTTACCTCTGATCAATCAAGCCAATTATTGCAAGCACCTTGGCAAGGTAATGTCCGTCAACTTATCAATGTCGCAGAGCAGGTAATAATGCAAACTAGACGGGGGGAAGCAAATTTGACGTCCTTACTACTAGAGACCGATGACAAAACTGAAATTGCTACAACTTCTGAAGGAAAGCCTCTCAAGGAATACGTTGAAGCCTTTGAAAAATCTTTGATTGAGAAATTTATGCGCAAGCATAAAGGCTCAATAAATAAAGTAATGGAAGAACTGTTAATTCCCAGAAGAACGCTTAATGAAAAAATGGCAAAATACTCTTTACAGAGAAATCATTATCTTGAGTAAGATGCTATATTTCTTTGCGTTTAAAGAAGTAAAAAAAGCAAGTTAGAAATAAGATAAGTGAAAATACCCCATCCCACCCAGCCATAGAAATGTTAATAAAATCCCACGCAACTTCATCACAGCGGACAAGTGGAGCACTCATAATTTGTTCTAATAACTGATCTGTGCTTAAACCTTCTATAGAAGAATTTGAACAAGAATTGGGCCCAAACCAAAGTTTTTTTTCAACTCCAACATGATAAAACGCTAAAATTGTGGAAGTAAGCATGGACATTGAAGCAACAAGAACGAAAAATTTCTTTGGAAAAAAATAAAACAAAAAAATAAGTAAAATATTTAAAAAATGTGGATAACGCTGCCATAAACATAATTTGCATGGATATAGGCCGCCAATATGTTCAAACGAGTATGCCCCAAGTATAAGTGCTAGAGAAGCCATACCAGCAACAAACGGCAAATGCTTTATTTTCATAAAAAATCCAAACCTATAGTCCCAGCAACCAAAAGAATAATAAAAAGTAAAAAAAGCCAACCTAGATATTTTTCTAAGAAAAATTTTATCTTTTTGCCATAATATTTCAATAGAGTAGCAACAATAAAAAATCTGATGGCTCGTCCCAATAATGCCGATAGAATAAAAAGACTAAGTTGCATTTTGGTAAAGCCTGACATTATTGAAACCACTTTAAATGGAATTGGTGATACACCCGCCGTCAAAACAATCACAAATCCGTTTTGATTAATGGAATTTGCAAAAAGGTTCATTGCAGCTTCTTTGCCAAGAGCTATTAGTAGAGGCTCAGCTATTTGCTCATATGCAATAAATCCTAAAAGGTACCCTAATACTCCTCCGGCTACAGATGCTATTGTAGCAACAAGTGCATAAAGCCATGCTTTACTAATATTAGCCAATATCATTGGAATTAATAAAACATCAGGAGGTATTGGAAAAAAAATAGCTTCAATAAAGCTCACACAACCCAAAAACCAAATTGCTTTTGGGTTTTTGGCTAATTCCATCGTCCAGTTATATAGAGATCTGAGTATTTGCATTTAACTGTCCCGGCTATTCGCATTTGTTCTATTGATGGTCAATACTTTCATTTTGCATCTGGACTGGCGGTAAATGTTTCCCTATGTAGACATCCAGTGCCCGAGTGGCGGAATGGTAGACGCAGGGGATTCAAAATCCCCCGCCTTCACGGGCGTGTGAGTTCGAGTCTCACCTTGGGCACCATTATCGCATTAGTTAACCTCTTTAAGAAGCAGAAAACACGTATTTTTCTATTTATTTCTTCATGTTCTTAAGATTGACTGTTGTTTTTTAAAATTTATCTTGATTATGAAAAATAGACTGATACTGTTAATGAACTATAGTCGGCTTGGTTCGACGGGGAGGAACAAAAGGCTGGTGCGGTAGCGTCAGTCTTTTTTCATTTTAATCAGGTTTTTTTTATGTCACATATTAAGAAAAGCCTTGTTACACAATATATAGTATTTTCTGTAGACTTTTGATCAATATTATGGTATCAAATAGGTACCACTTTTCAAAAGTGGGAGGCTTATGCCTATTATTTAACCTCCCTTGAACTGGTCGAGGTATCTTTTAGCCTCGACTCTTCTTTTATTTCATCAATTTTTGTTAAATTTTATCCAGCTACTCCACTCTCCTGGAGTATCCAAATCAAGAAAATAACTTTTCCTATTCGTAGAAAAATAATTAATTGAATGGTTATGTTTTTTCAAAACTTCCCTAGCGCCAATATCACCGGTAATTTCCGTAAGAATATTAAAGTATTTTCTTGGGAATATAACAGGGTGTCCCGTCGCATTATTATTTTCATCAATTGGGCAACAAATCATTTCTGGAAATTCTAAAAAAAAATCTATTAATTCTTTTAGAGATGCTGTTGTTAGTTCTGGTAAATCAGAAGGACATATTGCGATACTTTCAAAGTTAAAGTCTTGTGATATTTTATTAACGCCTACCGCAAGCGAATGTCCCATGCCTAAATGGGAATTTTCCACCTCGACAATTAAAGCATTTGTTTTTGAAATTGCATCTTTGCGTTGATTATTATTTGCGGGAATAGTGACAAAAACAGGAAAACTCAAAGCTAAAGCTTCATTTAATATTTTTTGAATTTGGGTAACACCGTTTACCTTTTTTAATAACTTATCATCGCCAAGCATTCTACTTGAAGATCCTGCACCTAAAAACAAAAAGCCAAGTTTATATTCATTCATGCTGTTATTCCTATCGATTGAGCATTCTAACAAAATTCAAACTGACTTTTAAGTTTAAATTCATATTAGTGGTCTAGCGACATTAATAGTCGCATGAGTACATTTTGATTGAACTTAATAAATCTAGTTTGGAGTTGCGGGGAGCTATTAACAATGAAAACAAAAACACAGGTAGTTGTCATTGGTGGAGGCTTAATTGGTTGCTCTATTCTATATCATCTCACAAAGTTGGGTTGGTCCAATGTAGTTTTATTAGAAAGAGATGAATTAACCTCTGGTTCAACTTGGCATGCAGCAGCTGGAATACATGGACTTCACGACAGCACTAACATAAGTCGTATCCAACATTACACAATGAACCTGTATAAACAGCTCGAAGAGGAAACTGGGCAGGGTTGTGGTATTTTTCAACCAGGATCTCTTTATTTAGCTCAAACAGAGGAACGTGAACATCAATTAAAAATCCAAGCGGCGAAGGCTAAGCTTTACGGAATGAATTTCCACGAAGTTAGTATAACTGAAGCCGAAAACCTGCATCCATTTGTCAATTTTGAGGGTGTAAGGTGTATTATGTGGGAGCCAGATGGAGGTAATGTAGATCCTTCAGGAGTTACGAATGCATATGCAGCAGGCGCTCGTCAAAATGGGGCAGAAATTTATAGATTCACACCTGTTATTGGAACGAAGCAAAACAGAGACGGAACTTGGATTGTCGAAACAGAAAAAGGTAACATTCATACAAACTGGATTGTTAACGCGGCTGGCCTTTGGGGTAGGGAAGTGGCTAAAATGGCCAATATTTATCTTCCATTACAGCCGACCGAACATCAATATTTTGTAACTGAGTCGATAGAAGAGATAAAAAACTTAAAAAATAGATTGCCATCTATCGCTGATAGGGACGGCGAATACTATCTCCGACAAGAAGGTAAAGGTTTACTTATTGGAGCGTATGAAAAGAATTATAAGTTCTGGGCCGAAAGAGAAACTCCTTGTGACTTTGGCCACGACCTTTTTGACGACGATCTGGATCGTATTGAAGAGAATATTTTACGGGCTATCGACAGAGTTCCAATTGCTGGTTCTGCTGGGATAAAGAGGGTAATTAATGGACCTATGATTTGGTCTCCTGACTCCAACGTTCTGTTTGGGCCAATTCCTGAGATGAAAAATTATTTCTGTTGTAATGGCATCATCCCTGGCTTCAGTCAGTCAGGAGGGCTTGGCTTGATGACAGCAGAATGGATTATTAAGGGTGAAACGAAATATGATTTATTCCCGTGGGATTTATCTCGATTTGACGAATGGGCTAATCATTCATTTACTAAAGCGCGAGTTGGGGATCAGTATGCTAATCGCTTCAAAATTCATTTCCCAAATGAAGAAAGATCAGCTGGAAGACCTCTGAAAACAAGACCTGCTTATGAATATCAAAAAGAACGTGGAGCAAAATTTGGATTGAGTTTTGGTTGGGAACATCCATTATACTTCGACCATAATTGTGAGGAAACATCTGGCTTCAAACGGCAAGATTGGTGGCATTCGGTAGGTCGCGAGGCAAAAATGCTTAGAGACTCCGTTGGCGTGATCGACATATCTAATTTTGCAAAATATGTATGTAAAGGGCCAGGAGCTGAGACTTGGTTAAATTCTGTCTTTGCTAATAAAATACCCAATAGTATCGGCCAATCTTGTTTAACGCCTTTAATCAGTGTTTATGGGGGAGTAGCAGGTGATGCCACTGTTACTAAAGTCGGAGAAAATGAATTTTGGATTGTCAGTTCTGGGATCGCAGAACGGTATCAAAAACGCTTTTTCAATAGTGTTGAACTTCCGCGAGAAACAACTTTTAAAAGCAAAACAGTTGATATGTGTGGCTTCAATATCGCCGGGCCTAAATCGAGAGAGATGTTACAAAGGCTAAGTAATCAAGACCTATCAAACAATAATTGGCCTTTTATGCATTCAGGGCAGCTTTCAATTGCTGGTGTTGAATGTTTGGCTTTAAGAATATCTTTTTCTGGGGATTTAGGATGGGAAATATATTGTGACGCTGAATATCAAGAAATTATATATAAAACCCTAATAAAGGCATCAATAATTGAAAATGGTGGACCGGTTGGCAGCAGAGCGCTGATGTCATTGCGCATCGAAAAGGGCTACGGAAGTTGGAGTAGAGAATATAGCCCTGAGGTTTGGCCTCACGAATCTGGTTTAGAAAAATTATGCAAACTAGATAAAGATTTTTTAAACAAAAGAGCTTTGGTTGAAAATCTTAAAAATGAACCCAGGGAAAGATTAGTTTTAATAAAACTAGACGAACAAGATTGTAAAAAATCTAATGCTGATGCAACAGGTGGTGAGCCAATATTTTATAGTGGCAAAGGTATTGGGCGGATTACATCCGGAGCTTATGGCTATAATGTTGGTATGTCTCTGGCTCTTGGTTATGTTAAAGATGTATCCGCTGGAGACACCGTGGATGTTATGGTTTTAGGAGAGCCTCACAAAGGAAAAATTCTTAAAGCTCCCCCTTTTGATCCAGAAGGAAAAATTCTAAGGAGCTAAAAAAACATCACTCGGGGCTGCTTCTAAAGGTTTAACCCGAACGACAGTTATTCTATTTGCATTACGCCCCGCCACTTCAAATCTAAAACCATGAAATCGAAATACTTGACCCACTGTTGGTATCATTTGAGCCTCATGTAACACCAATCCAGCCAATGTATTTGCATGCTCATCGGGTAAGCTCCAATCCATAGCTCTATTAATATCACGAATAGTCATTGTGCCGTCCAGTTCGTAAACACCATTCTTGTCTGGTCTAATTAATTCATCAGAGTCAGGATCAAATTCGTCAGCTATCTCTCCTACAATTTCCTCTAAAATATCCTCTAAAGTTATTAAACCCTGGAGGCTGCCATACTCATCCACAACTAGGGCAAAGTGTGCGCGCCTTCTTAAAAATTGGCGCATTTGCTCGTCCAAAGCCGTTGTGTCTGGTACGAAGTATGGCTTCATGATGACAGAACCGATATCTAACACTAATAAATTTTCTAATGCTGCATCAGGGCCACTTATATTACTATACATGGATCTTGCTAAATCCTTTGCATGAATGACTCCAATAATATTTTCTGGCTCATCCTTATAAACAGGCAACCTTGTATGGTTGCTTGCCATACATTGGGCCAATATTTCCTTTGGCTCATCATTAAAGTTGATCATTTCAATACTCGAACGGTGTAACATTATTTCTTCCACTGTTCTCTCTGACAAATCCAGAGCACCCAAAATACGGTCACGATCTTCTTTTTCGACTACTCCCTCAAGATGTCCCAAGGAAATTGCACCAGCTATTTCTTCTCGAACGGCTAAAATTTGTTCATCTGCGGATGTTCGCACTCCAAAAACCCACAGAATTCCCCTAACTAGTTTTCTAACTGCAGACACAATGGGATCGAAAATTGTCACAAAAAATGAGATAGGGGCCGATACCCTTGCTGCTGCTTTTTCTGCATTCGTAATAGCATAGGTTTTGGGAAGAACTTCTGCGAAAATTAGGACTAGAACCGTCATAACTAAAGTTGCTAGAGCAACACTGCTTTCACCAACTAGTTTAGTAAAAAGCGCAGTTGCTAACGAAGTTGCTAATATATTAACTAGATTATTCCCTAAAAGAACTGAACCAATCAATCTCTCATTGTCATCTGTGATTGATAATGCTCTTGCAGCACCGCGCGACCCTTTATCTGCTTGATTTTGCAACTTTCCTCGAGATGCAGCAGTCAAAGCTGTTTCACTACCTGAGAAAAATGCAGATAATAAAAGAAGAACAACTATAGAAATAATAGTAACCCAGAAGGCATAGTCTAAATTCAAAGACTGCAACCAAAGCATTTATTTTACCTTTAATTTATGAAAAACGGATGTGCATACCAATATGAGCACGTAGCGTACCACAAAAATTAACTCAAGTAATTAAATTTTTTATTATCAGATAATTGAAGCTAGCTAACCATTAATTTAACTTACTTTTGCCAGATAATGGATGATGATCGTCAAGCGTGTCTTTTAGCTTTTCATTAACGATGTGCGTATAAATTTCTGTTGTGGTAATATCAGAATGACCCAACAAAGTTTGAATAACTCTCAAATCAGCTCCGTTGCTCAGTAAATGTGTTGCAAAAGCATGCCTAATTGTATGAGGTGAAACGTTTTCACTCTTTACGCCAGAAATTAATGCCCATTCTTTAATCTTATTAAAGAACCAATTCCTGGTTAAATGACCCTGTTTGCTACTTGAAGGAAAGAGAAATTTAGACCTTTTTTTACCCATTTTATTTAAACGTAAATCCTCTTTTTGATCTCGTAATTTTAACCAATCAAAAAGAGCCTCAATTGCGGAAGGCGATAAAGGAACAAGTCTTTCTTTACTTCCTTTTCCTTTTACTAAAATCATTTCAGGATTTCCTCGAACTGATGAAACAGGTAAGGACATGAGCTCAGAAATTCGCATTCCTGAAGCATACAATATTTCCATTAAACATCTATTTCTAACCCGCTCATATTCAGTCCCTCCATGATTTTTTGCAACTTGTAGTAGGGCCTCCACTTCACCAACTGAGAGAGTTTTGGGCAGCGGTTTTGACGATCTTGGACCAGTAAGTTGAGCAGTTGGATCTGTACTTAAAAACCCTTTTTCAACATGAAACTTATAAAACTGTTTGATCGTAGATAAACGCCTGGCCGTAGTAGACTTCGAATGCCCTGAATTTTTCAAATATATAAAATATTGCTCAAGATCACTCTGAGAAACGTCTACCAAAGATTTGCCAACTTTTTTGCAAATTTGTTCTAAATCTCTGGAGTAGGCCAGAATAGTGTTTTCGCTCAATCCTTCTTCACCAAACTTGGCTTCTAAAAAGTTTTCAATTAACGCCTGATTGTTTTTCATTTAGAAGCACCAAATGTGTTAAAGCCGCCCTTCGAGCAGTATTATTTAACCCTATTAAATTTAATGTAGATAAACTTTCTGATAAATCCTTTAGGTCACCTTGTATACCGGTTTCAAACTGGAGAAGTGCATTTAAAATCACTTCTCCCAATTTGCCCTGATTTAATTTCTGCTCTACCAAAAAAGGCATTTTGGGGTCTGTGAAAACTTTCAAAATAATATTTTCAGTTTCATTCTTTGTTTTAACGTTTGAAAAGTCACCTGAAACTAAACCAAAGCGAATATCTTCGGACCGCCAATAATATTCTGTGAGTTCAAAGTTATTGGTTAATAATAATAAATCAGCAGCTATTTTTTTTGATTTAGGTGAAAAACTTTGTTCATAAATTCTTCGGGCAAAAAGTTTTGCAAAAAGTGAAAGCTGATCAGCTTTGGAAAAAACTTCCAAAGAATTTTGTAAAATTTCTTCAAAGTTTTCATTTAATTCTAATGCAGTATCAAGACTCTTTACAGCATCAACTCGCTCCCATACACCGCCCGAAACACTAGTATTGTATTTTGTATAAATGCCCAAAATCTGGTTTTCTGGTATCGCACTAGTTGACGCTAATCTCTCAGCAGCAATAACTTGCGCACGCCATCCATTGTCGCCCGATAAATCGCTTTGACTATATTTAATGGGAAGATACTCCGCTGGAATGGGTTCTCCTATCGCTTCATATAGTCTGTATTCAAGAGGTGTAATAAGGCTAGGTGGCGGTAATAAAGCATTTAAATCAACCTCAAAGTCGACTTCTAAGTATCTATTAAGTAGAGAAATTAGGTGCTCACTAATATCTCCAAGTACACTTTCTGTTTTTAGTATTAAGTGGGCAGTAAGCCAATCTCCCTTGCGAGCATAACAGTAAACTAATTCACCTTGCAGTTCTCTGTTTTTCCTTTTCTTAAAAATAGGATCGCAGGCAGGCATATTATTATTCGACAACAACGAAATATCAAAAAGTAAGGGAACCATACTGTTTGGAACTGGCGACGCCCTCTCGATGAGTGCTATCGCGGGATCAACAGCACCATAACTTAATAATTTTTGAAGCCTAACATCAAGAAACGAATAACTTTCTGGCTCATCTAAAGGTGGGCGGGCTTCGGCAAGCAATAAAGAATAAACCAACTCTTGAATAGGCGGATAACTAAAAGTTGGCATTGACTTAAATGAATAAGTCAAATCATTAAAACTTGAATTTCTCCAAATAGTAGTAGGGATTCCAGTAACATACACAGGCAAGAGGCCTATTGACTGAAACTTATCAGAACTTAATGTGGAAACCTGAATATCTTTATTTGTATCGCTACTTTCTTTTTCTACAGACTTAAGACTGCTCTCTACATCATTTTTTTTAATTGATAACCAGTCGATGGCAGAGAGAGGAGCTTCTGCAGCTAACGGGCTAGCCAGTAAAAAAAAATATAAAAAACAACTAATTCGCATTAAGTTTTATAGAATTCGAGATAAGTGTTTGATTAGGCTCAAACTCCACGCCGAATATTAATGGCCCCGCAAAAGCGTATATAACAAGAACAGATAGGCCTATCATAAACAGATAAAAGAGCCATTTAATTAGTTTGCCCATAATACATTTGCCACTTCAGCATTTTTAATGTCCAAATAACTATAGCGGATCTATAAAAAGATATCAAAGTTCAATTGTATTTGTATTTCTAACTGATAATAAAGTTTAAATATGTATGAGTTAAAGAAACCTGTGGCATTGGTAGGTATGATGGGATCCGGCAAAAGTGCTGTTGGAAAAGCTGTTTCATCTGCGCTTAGCGTCCCATTTAATGATGCAGACGATGAAATTGAACATGCAGCAAGACTTTCAATACCAGAGATTTTTGAACGTCATGGAGAAAAATTTTTTCGCGACAAAGAAAATCAGGTTGTTACTCGCTTATTAAAAGGACCGCCAAGTATTTTAGCAACTGGCGGAGGCGCTTTTATAAATAAAAATATAAGAAGCTCAATTAAAAATTATGGTGTATCTATTTGGCTCAATGCTGATTTTGAAACGCTTTGGAACAGAGTTAAGCACAAGAAATCAAGACCACTCTTAAGAACAAAAAATCCTAAAGAAACGCTTACAAATATATATAAAGATAGGTTAGACACTTATTCCAAAGCCGAAATTACTATAAATTCTCATGAAAAATCCTCTTTAGACGAAATGGCAGATCTAGTAATCAAATCGTTATTAAGTCGTAATTATATAATCGAAAGAATCTGATTATGAAAAAGGTAGAAGTTTCACTAGAAAACCGTTCCTATGATATTTTAATAGATGAAAACTTAATCTCAAAATTGCCAGTTTATTTGGAAGGTCTTTTAAATCGTAAATTTTTGGCAATTGTAACAGATACAAATGTTGAAAATTTACACTTATCAAGATTGTTAACAACACTTAAGACCGCAGGAATAGAAACAAAGGTTTTATCGATTAAAGCTGGGGAAAGCAGTAAGTCTTGGGAAACCCTTCAAGCAACAGTTGACTGGATGCTGGATAATAAAATCGAACGAAATGATTTAGTAGTTGCTTTTGGAGGAGGTGTCGTAGGTGATTTAGTAGGTTTTGCAGCTGCAATCATGCGGCGTGGAATTCAATTTATTCAATGCCCAACATCTCTCTTGGCGCAGGTCGATAGCTCTGTTGGTGGGAAAACTGGTATTAATACTTCTCACGGTAAAAATTTAGTTGGAGCCTTTTATCAACCTTCACTAGTTATTTCGGATATTTCTACACTAAAAACACTCGAAGAAAGAGACTTTTTAGCTGGGTATGGAGAAGTAGCAAAGTACGGTTTATTGGGCGATTACGAGTTTTACTGTTGGTTAGAGAAGAATGCAGAAAATATAAGAAACAGGGATATACATGCACTGATTAAGGCTGTCGCCCATTCATGCGAAATGAAGTCAGCTATCGTTATTGCAGATGAAAAGGAGCAGGGAGAAAGAGCATTGCTAAACCTAGGCCATACTTTTTGTCATGCTTTAGAAGCCGCTACAGGTTACTCAGAGCGAGTGTTACACGGAGAGGGCGTTGCGATTGGAAGTGTCCTTGCCTTTGATTTATCCGCAAAAATGGGCTTAACGTCCCAAGAAGACCCCACACGAATTAAAAAGCACTTTGAAGAAATGGGAATGATGAATTCTATCAATAATATATCGGGCAAATTACCAAACGCTGATAAGTTGGTGGAGCTGATGTTTCAGGACAAAAAAGTGGTTGATGGCAAATTAAATCTAATTTTGGCGAAAGGTATTGGGAAGGCATTTATTGCTCGAGATGTAGATCCAAATCTGATTAAAGACGTGATTAATAACTCTCTTGCAATTTCATAATGCAACATCGACCTGCAGAGGCAACTTATTAACGCAGGTTTTAGTTGGGAGACTACCAAGTGATTAATTCAATGACTGGATATGCGTCTGATACAATTCTAGTGGGCGACTTTTCATTAGACGCCGAAATCAAGAGCGTAAACTCTAAAAGTTTTGATCTTAAGATTTATCTGCCAGAGTACATGACTTCTATGGAAAACGACATCCGGCAATTAGTTTCAAAACAAATTGCTAGGGGATCGATAGTTTTAAAAATAAAAGCTAAGCACAACGACGAAGCATCAAGCAACTTCACTTTGAATAACGAAGTTCTTAACACAGCAATTGATGAAATAAAGACTATTGAACAAAAATGTGATGAGAAAAACATTCAATTTTCTCCTTTAACAATTTTGGATTTTTTTTCTGTAAAAGGAGTCTGGGAAGAAAACAAAATTTCTCAAACAGACTCAGTTGAGTTAAAATCAGTAATGTTGGATAAGCTTTCAGAACTCATAAAAAAATTTATAGAGACAAGAAGAATTGAAGGGCAGGGGCTTCAAGCAATTCTTGTAGAGAAACTCTCTTCAATTATGGAATTTATTAAAGAAATAGATAAAATACTTCCGGACAGGTCCAGGCATTTAAAGAAAAATTTTAAAACAGCGCTTGATAGAGTTATCAATGAACAAAATCAATTGGATGAAATCAGATTAGAGCAGGAAATAGCCTTACTGGTAATAAAGCAAGATATTCAGGAGGAATTAGATCGCTTAAAGGTGCATATTGTAAGTATGCAAGATTTAGTAAACTCATCCAACGTTGTCGGTAAAAAACTTGATTTCTTATCTCAGGAATTGAATAGAGAAGTAAATACCATATGCTCTAAGTCGCAGTATAGCGATCTGACAAAATTAGGAATAGAAATGAAAACGTTAGTCGATCAATTTCGCGAACAAGTACAAAATGTCGAGTAGAGTAAAAGTGAACGAAAAAGGGCTACTCATAATCCTCTCATCTCCGTCTGGTGCCGGAAAATCAACTTTAGCGCAACGTATTAAGGCATGGGATAAAAACTGTGTATTCTCCATTTCAGCAACAACTCGCAAACCTCGTGATGGAGAGCAGAACGGAAAAGACTACTATTTTATTTCAGAAGAAGAATTTAACCAAAAAGTAGCTGACGGTGAAATGCTGGAACATGCCGAAGTGTTTGGAAATTTATACGGGAGCCCTATTGCTCCAGTATCATCTTCAATTGATGACGGATATGACGTCCTTTTTGATGTAGATTGGCAAGGAAGCCAACAAATAAAAAACTCTAACTTGGGAAAATACGTCTTATCTATTTTCATTTTACCACCATCCATCGAGGAGTTGGAAAGCCGTCTGAAATTAAGAAACCAAGACAGTGATGATGTGATATCAAGTAGAATGGCTAAGTCTGTCGAGGAAATCAGTCATTGGCCTGAGTATGATTATGTTGTTGTAAATGATGATATCGATCAAACAGAAGAGAAATTAAAAATAATAATAACCGCTGAAAGGCTGCGTCTATCGCAGCAGCCAGGTATTGTAGAGTTCGTCCGCGGTTTGAATAGTGAATTCGGGGACCGATAATGGCAGTTTTTAAGTTTAATGCAGACACACCTCAAATCGACAGCAGTGCCTGGATAGCGCATGACGCTAATATTATCGGAAATGTAGAAGTTTGCAAAAAGGCATCCGTTTGGTTTGGGGCCACACTTCGAGGTGACAATGAAAAGATCCTGGTAGGCGATGGGAGTAATATACAGGAAAACTGCGTTCTTCACACAGACCATGGTTTCCCATTAGAAATTGGAGAAAACTGTACTATTGGGCACAGCGTGATCCTGCACGGTTGTACTATCGCGGAAAATACACTTATTGGCATGGGATCTACAATACTGAATGGGGCACAAATTGGTAAAGCATGTTTAATTGGAGCCGGATCTTTAATTACAGAAAATAAAATAATACCTGACGGATCGTTGGTGATGGGTGCTCCAGGAAAAATTATTCGTAAACTTGATGATGAAGCAAAACTGAACCTAATTGGCAGCGCCGTCCACTACCAAGAGAGAGCGGCTGAATTTAACAAAAATCTCACTAAAATTTCCTAACTGGGAAATTTGCATTAGCTTCTAATAAGTATATATATTTTTGAAAGAGCTGTACAAAAGTTAAAAGTAACAAAACAACTGTTTTGAGAGGTCACAAAATGACAATGCAAAAGCCAATAGTAAAAAGCAAAGACGCTCCAGACTTGGGTGTATTTAGCTGGTCGGATCCTTTTTACTTAGAGCAGCAGCTGAGCGAAGAGGAGCGTATGCTAAAAGATGCGAGCCAAACATTCGCACAGGAAAAGCTTCAACCACGCGTAACGAAGGCTTTTCAAAATGAAAGTATAGAACCTGGCCTTTTTAAAGAGCTGGGAGAAATGGGCCTTTTGGGGACCACAATTCCAGAAGAATATGGAGGCCTTGGAGCTGGCTACGTAAGTTACGGTTTGGTCGCTAGGGAGATCGAGCGCGTAGATAGCGGTTACCGTTCAATGATGTCAGTTCAATCTAGCCTTGTGATGTATCCCATCTATGCCTATGGGACAGAGGAACAGCGAAAGAAATACTTACCAAAGCTCGCTGCAGGCGATCTTATCGGTTGCTTTGGTTTAACTGAGCCCGACGCGGGTTCTGACCCTGCCTCGATGAAGACCCGGGCTGTTAAAACAGAAAGCGGGTATAAAATTTCTGGTTCTAAGATGTGGATTTCTAATTCACCAATTGCCGACGTATTTGTTGTTTGGGCTAAGTCTGAACATCACGATGGTAAAATAAAAGGTTTTATTCTTGAAAAGGGCGCAAAAGGGCTAAGCGCTCCCAAGATAGAAGGTAAACTGTCTCTGAGAGCTTCCGTAACAGGCGAAATAGTAATGGATAATGTTGAGGTTTCTGATGACGCTTTGTTACCAAATGTTTCAGGTCTGAAGGGTCCATTTGGTTGCCTTAATAGAGCACGGTATGGAATTGCCTGGGGTGTAATGGGCGCAGCGGAGTTTTGCTGGCATGCGGCCCTCCAGTATGGCCTTGACCGAAAACAATTTGATAAGCCGATAGCCCAGACACAACTGTTTCAGAAAAAATTGGCAGATATGCAAACAGAAATATCACTCGGACTTCAGGCGGCTCTCAGAGTGGGTCGACTAATGGATGAGGCGCAAGGCGCTCCAGAAATGATAAGTATCATAAAGCGCAATAACTGCGGGAAAGCGCTAGATATCGCGCGTATGTCGCGCGACATGCATGGCGGCAACGGAATATCTCAGGATTTCCAGATCATGCGCCACATGAATAACTTGGAAACAGTTAATACTTATGAGGGAACGCACGACGTGCATGCTTTAATACTGGGTAGAGCGCAGACCGGATTGCAGGCTTTCTTCTGAGGTACTTAAAATTTATTCGAAGAGTGGGTTCAATATCTAAAGCAGTACAGAAATAAGTTAGGTAAGTTTTCGCATAATATATATTATGTTAATTA
>NZGN01000032.1:0-13877 GCA_002691045.1 Marinovum sp. | reverse complement strand
ACCTGCATCCAGGGCAACTGAACTTTGTATCAGATCAAGACTCACAAATCTTGGCAATATCAGGCAGTTAATTAGGCCGATATACCCTCTAATAACTGGGTATAAAGCATATTCTATACCACACTAAGTACCTGATTTTAAATCATAAATGTAAGTAGTGGCGGAAACGAAGGGATTCGAACCCTCGAGACGGTTCCCCGCCTACTCCCTTAGCAGGGGAGCGCCTTCGACCACTCGGCCACGTTTCCACCGACCGGTTTACCTAGGTGTTGAAGTAAGGACAAGGTCTCAAATTAAATTTAGAAAAAAATTTTTTAATTAAATATCATCAAGTATTGAATAAAAAATGCATGACATCTCCGTCCTGCACTAAATAGGATTTACCTTCGACACGCATCTTTCCTGCCTCCTTGGCGCCGGTTTCTCCTTGGCAAGTTACATAGTCATCATAAGAGATCGTTTCTACTCTTATAAAGCCACGCTCAAAATCCCCATGGATAACTCCAGCGGCTTGCGGTGCTAGAGTTCCTTTTTTGACTGTCCATGCTCTTGCCTCTTTTGGACCACAGGTAAAATATGTTTCTAGCTGCAACAAATTATATCCTGCTTGAATTAATCTGTCTAATCCAGCCTCAGATAATCCCATTTCTCCCAGAAAAAGCTCAGCCTCATCATCTTCTAGTTGACTAATTTCTTCCTCAATTTGCGCACTAATTATAACCGTACCAGAACCTTGTTTTATGGCCATTTTCTGTACTTTTTCAGAAAATAAATTACCACTAGAGGCACTTTCCTCATCAACATTGCAAACATATAGAGTTGGCTTGGATGTCAGTAACTGAAGGTTTTTCCAAGCTTTCTTGTCTTCTTCAACAATTTCAACAGAACGCGCTGGCTTTCCTTGTTCAAGTGCGTTCATGGCCAGTTGTAAAAGGCGTTCTTGCTCAATGGCATCTTTGTCACCACCTCTTATTTTTCGAACAAGACCTTCTTTTCTTTTTTCAATACTTTCCATATCGGCAAGCATAAGCTCTGTCTCAATCGTCTCAGCATCTCCCACAGGATCAACTCGGTCATCCACATGAGTCACGTCGTCATCTTCAAAGCATCTCAAAACATGAGCTAAAGCATCAACTTCTCGAATATTAGCCAAGAATTGATTACCCAAACCTTCACCTTGAGATGCGCCCTTTACAAGGCCAGCAATATCTACAAACGTCATCCTGGTGGGGATAATTTGACTAGACTTGGCAATTTGCGCCAACGTATCGAGACGGTTGTCTGGAACCGCAACCTCACCCACGTTCGGCTCTATGGTGCAAAATGGAAAATTAGCGGCCTGAGCAGCTGCTGTTTTTGTGAGTGCATTAAATAGTGTAGACTTTCCTACATTCGGAAGGCCCACTATTCCCATTTTAAAGCCCATTGAAAAACCTTACTTTAACTGTTCGGCCAGCTTCTAAATCTTGTCTCATGCCAAAGCAAGCAAAATAGAGAGTTATTGAGCTTTGCTAGGCTAAAAGTTTATAAGGATAAAATTCGCCTTTAAACAAGGTAAGGATTGATTTCTTGAAAAATTTTAGGCAATTGGAAAAGGACTTCACTGGAGATCCAAGATGACTAGAATTGAGCAAACTTTCAAAAAGTTAAAAGATGACAATAAGAAAGCTTTTGTCTCTTATATCATGGCCGGTGACCCTGATTTTAAAACATCTTTGGAACTAGTTATGGGTCTCCCAGATGCAGGAGTTGATATTATTGAATTAGGTCTCCCATTTACTGATCCAATGGCAGATGGCCCAACTATACAGCTAGCTGGAGGCCGGTCGCTCGATAACGGAATGACACTTTTGAAGACGTTGGAATTAGCTAAAAAATTTAGAGAGAAAAATGATAGCACCCCTATCGTTTTAATGGGCTACTACAATCCAATTTATAGTCACGGTGTCGAAAAATTTTTGATTGATGCAAAGGCAGCGGGAGTTGACGGACTTATAGTTGTTGACCTTCCACCTGAGGAGGATGATGAACTTTGCATACCGGCTCAAGCAGCTGGAATAAATTTTATTAGGCTTGCCACCCCTACTACTGATGAGCACCGATTACCTAAAGTTATGCAAAATACCTCTGGCTTTGTTTACTATGTTTCGATAACTGGCATAACAGGAGCGGCTGAAGCTGAGGCTAGGGACGTTGGACCTGAAGTTGCCAGAATTCAAAAAAATAGTGGCTTACCAGTAGTCGTTGGCTTCGGCATAAACACCCCGCAAAAAGCAAAAGCAATTGCAGAAGTTGCTGACGGTGCTGTGGTGGGCTCTGCTATAGTATCGGAACTAGCTAAAGGTAAAAAAGTGTCTGAAGTTTTAAGTTTCGTCAAGTCACTAGCTGATGGTACGCATTCAGCATAATTTCAAAATGAGTAATGATTATGGTTACTATTACAAATATCGAAGATTTAAAAAAAATCTATAAGCGCCGCGTGCCAAAAATGTTTTATGATTATGCTGAAAGTGGCAGTTGGACAGAACAAACATTTAGAGATAATGTTAACGACTTTGAGAAGTTAAGATTTCGACAGCGCGTTGCCGTTGACATGACTGGCAGAAGCACTGCTACCAAAATGGTTGGTGAAGATGTAACCATTCCTGTGGCACTGGCTCCGGTTGGGCTAACTGGAATGCAGCATGCCGATGGAGAAATTCTGGCAGCTCGATCAGCAGAAAGGTTTGGAGTACCCTTCACACTTTCAACAATGTCAGTTTGTTCGATCGAAGATGTGGCAGAACACACAAGCAAACCTTTTTGGCTTCAATTATACATGATGAAAGACACAGATTACATTTCAAGACTTATTCAACGTGCAAAAGATGCCAAAGTATCAGCCCTTGTTATAACACTTGATTTACAAATCCTTGGGCAGCGTCATAAGGATCTAAAAAACGGTTTATCCACACCACCAAAATTAACATTGAAAACGATGGCTAATCTGGCAACAAAATGGCGTTGGGGCTGGGGGATGTTAGGCACCAAGCGACGTTTTTTTGGAAATATTATTGGCCATGCTACAAATGTAACAGACACAACCAGTTTATCTTCTTGGACCGCTGAACAATTTGACCCAAGTTTAGACTGGGAAAAAGTTAAGAAAATTAAAGATGAGTGGGGTGGGAAAGTTATACTAAAGGGTATTTTGGATGCAGAGGATGCCAAAATGGCTCTCAATGTCGGTGCAGATGCAATAGTTGTATCTAACCATGGAGGACGTCAATTAGACGGTGCGATTAGTTCAATTAAAGCACTGCCTTCAATACTCGACGCAGTGGGAAACAAAATTGAGGTTCACATAGACGGTGGTTTAAGAACAGGCCAAGATATTCTCAAGTGTATGGCTATGGGAGCAAAAGGTACTTATATTGGTCGTGCTTACACTTACGGTTTGGGGGCTCTAGGCGAGCAAGGCGTTACAAAAACGCTGGAAATTCTTCAAAAAGAATTGGATGTAACAATGGCCTTGTGCGGAGAGCGAGACATTTTGAATGTAAATAGAAATAATTTACTTATTCCAAAGGACTTTATTCCGGAATGGCTATAATAGCCAAAAGCAAATCAAAAACATTAATCAAAGTCTTTTCAATCTGAATTTTTAAGTCTATAGAGCGTCATTCACGCGAGGCTACAGCCTTGGAGGAGCCTCGCCCTAATTAAATGGAGATACAAATGGCTGGTGAGATACCTGATCTTATAGCTCATGAACGTACGGGGACAGGCAAGGGCGCCGCTCGTCAAGCAAGACGCAATGGCATGGTTCCAGGCGTCGTATATGGAGGCGGGGTTGACCCTGTTTCAATTCAAATACCTTTTAACGACTTGCTTAAAAGGCTTAAGGCGGGGCGTTTTCTATCGACACTCTTCAATCTTAAAGTAGAAGGCCAAGATGACGTACGCGTTATATGTAGGGACGTTCAACGCGATGTTGTAAAGGATCTACCAACTCACCTTGACTTAATGAGATTGAAAAGAGCTTCAAAAGTTAATTTATTTATACCGGTTGAATTTATTAACGAAAACGATGCACCTGGTCTAAAGCGGGGTGGTGTTTTAACTGTCGTAAGACCAGAGGTCGAGCTTATTGTGACAGCGAGTGAAATTCCAGAAAATATAACAATAGATCTTACAGGCCTGAACGTTGGTGATGTTATTACTATTTCGAGCGTCACTCTCCCTGAGGGATCTAAACCTACTATCGACCGAGACTTTGTTATTGCAAATGTTTCTGCTCCTTCAAGCTTGAAATCAGCTGATGATGAAGGTTCTGAGGAGACCGAAGATCAAGCTGAAGAAACTACTGAAACCACTGAAGAAGAAGCTTCTGAGGAATAAAGTCAACGACATATGTTTGTTAAAGGCCTCGTTTTAATCGAGGCCTTTTTTGTAAATAAATAATTTTAACTTTATTTTTTATTTGCCCTATACTGATTTTGAGCAAGAAATTGTGTTAATGAAAGTAAAAAATGAAATTATTCGTTGGTCTAGGAAATCCGGGACAACAGTACCAGATGAACCGCCATAACATTGGTTTTATGGTACTAGATGAAATAGCAAATACTCACTCTTTTGGTTCTTGGCGATCCAAATTCAGCGGTCATTTTTCTGAAGGTCTACTCGGAAACAAAAAAACGTTACTACTAAAACCATCAACTTTTATGAACCTATCGGGCCAATCGGTTGGTGAATTATCTAGATTCTACAAAATTGACCCCAAAAATATAGTTGTTTTTCATGATGAACTGGATCTTGCCCCTGGCAAATGCCGCTTTAAATCAGGTGGAGGTCACGCCGGGCATAATGGACTAAAATCAATCCATAGTCATATAGGTGAAAATTACCAACGTGTAAGATTAGGAATTGGGCATCCAGGCCAAAAAGACCTTGTATCAAAATATGTTTTAAACAACTTTTCTAATGAAGATCAGAAATGGCTACGAGGGTTATTAGCAAAAATTTCAGAAAGCTGTATTCATTTGGCAAATAACAAGCCAGATAAGTTTATCAATCAGATTGCTTCAGGAATTGGAAATAAAATAGTAGCTGAAGATAAAAGCAACGAGATAAAAGTTGAAAAAACATCGATAAAAAATAACTTGCATAAAGGGATAAGCGAAGAGCAAAAATCTACTCTACAGAAGTTATTGGATAAATTTAATAGGAAGTAAGTCATTTGTTTGCAAAAGATAAATCATTGAATGTTCTTGGGGAGACTTTAAAAACCTGTTCAGAAAGCCCAAAAACTGGTTTTTTTCGCGACGGTTTTTGCAATCCCTGCGACGCTGATCAGGCAAGCCATACGGTATGCGCTATAATGACAGAAGAATTTTTAGCTTTTTCGAAATATGTAGGAAATGATTTATCAACACCACGGCCTGAATTTGAATTCCCAGGGTTAAAGGCAGGTGACAGTTGGTGTCTATGCGCGAGTAGATTTCTACAGGCTCATTATGAAGGTTGTGCTCCTAAAGTTAATCTACAAAGCACCCATAAGCGAGCGACAGAAATTGTTCCACTAGAGATTTTAGAAAAATATAATCACACGATATGAGCCCTTAACATCAGAGCCATGCAGCTCTTACGACAATTAGATATTTTTCACACAGACTGATAAATCGATATTAACTTATTGACCGCCTCTTCCGGGGTAAGATCTTCGCTAACCCCTTGTCGTCTGGAGGTAAGCTCAACTACACCATTTTTTAATCCGCGGGGCCCAACAGTTATTCTCCACGGAAGACCGATTAAGTCCATAGTGGCAAATTTTCCTCCTGCCCTTTCATTTCGATCATCATATAAAGGATCAAGGCCAGCGTTTGTTAGTCTTTGGTAAATATCCTCGCAAGCGCCATCCGCGTCTAAATCACCTTGTTTTAAATTTACTATACCGCAATGGAAGGGCGTAACACCTTCGGGCCACATAATACCTTTTTCATCATGGTTAGCTTCTATAATTGCTCCAACTAAGCGGCTCACACCTATTCCATGGCTGCCCATATGCACCGGCGAATTATGTCCATTGGCATCTGTTACAGTGGCCCCCATTGCTTCCGAATATTTAGTTCCAAAATAAAATATTTGCCCTACTTCAATGCCTCGCGCCTTACACTGTCTTTCCGGTGGAATTTGTTCAAATACTGACGGCTCATGGGTTTCATCCGTTCTGGCATATAGAGAAGTAAATTCATCTAATACCGACTGGCATGCTGAATGGTCATCATAATCAATTTCACGATTTCCAAACTTTAAGTCGGTAACTTGGCTGTCATAAAATACTTCAGACTCTCCTGTTTCAGCCAATACTAAAAACTCATGAGTGTCCTCACCGCCTATCGGACCGCTATCGGCACGCATGGGAATAGCTCTCAATCCCATACGCTCATATGTTTTTAAATAACTGACAAGATGGCGGTTATAAGAATGAAGTGCGTCTTGTTTGGTCAAATCAAAATTATAACCATCTTTCATATAGAATTCTCGACCCCTCATAACCCCAAACCTGGGGCGTATTTCATCTCTAAACTTCCATTGAATTTGATATAAGGTCAGCGGCAAATCTTTGTAACTGCTGATGTGACTTCGAAAGATATCTGTCACTAATTCTTCTGCTGTTGGGGTGAACAATAAGTCACGATCATGCCGATCCTTCATTCTGAGCATCTCTTGACCATAATCGTCGTAACGGCCACTTTCCCGCCATAATTCAGCTGATTGAATTATTGGCATTTGGATGGCTTGATGCCCAGCACGTTGTTGCTCTTCGTGAATTATATTTTCTAAACGTCGAAGAACTTTAAAACCTAAAGGTAACCATGAATATATTCCGGCTGTAGCCTGCTTTATTAATCCAGCTCGCAGCATCAACCTATGACTAACAATTTGGGCCTCTGCCGGGTTTTCCTTCAAGACGGGAATAAAGTATCGAGATAGACGCATAAATTCTCCAAACTATTTCTTAATTACAGAACATGTAACGGCATGATAAAACCTGTACAAGCCTCAGATCACGTTTTCATACTTGCATGCCATTCATTAGTAGCTCACATTAACCATATAAAACCATTTTGGAGGGATTATGAGCTTTTCAGTTCGCCAACAAATGATTTTTTGGGGAGTTTTATTGTTATCTGCAGTTATTCTGCTCGCTTACCTGGGGAATATTTTGTTACCATTTATAGCTGGAGCAGCTTTGGCCTACCTACTTGACCCATTAGCAGATCGATTGCAAAATTTTGGATTCAGTAGAATATGGGCGGTTATTTTAATTTCGGCTATTTTTGTTCTTCTATTTGCGCCGATAGCAGTATTCATTTTTATAAATTTGGTTGATCAACTTACAAAACTTGTAATCGCTGCTCCCGCAATCTCAGAAAGACTCACTACAGTAATCAATGGAACATTACCCTCAAAATTCAGCGAGTCATTCAATTTAGATGAAACTAATTTACCTTTAAGTGAGTTTTTAAATTCCACAATAATTGTACTAATGTCGAGTATAGTTAAATCCTTTTCATCGCTTGTAAGCATCGCAGGCTTAGTTTTAATAACCCCTATTGTTGCAATTTATCTATTGATAGACTGGGATAGACTGACGGGTAAAATCAATGCTCTGCTTCCGCTAGATCATGCAGATACTATTAGAAACTTATCTCGCGAAGTGCATGAAGTTATCTCTGGTTTTATTCGAGGAATGGGCTCTGTTTGCTGTATTCTCGGCGCCTATTATGCTATCTCACTCATGATTTTGGGTCTAGATTTCGGTTTAATTATTGGTGTTTTTGCAGGTTTACTGACCTTCATACCATATTTGGGAGCTATTCTAGGCGGCGTGCTCGCAATAGGGCTTTCTTTGGTTCAATTCTGGGGTGAATGGAATACCATCTTATTCGTAATTGGGGTTTTTGCAGTTGGTCAAATTGTTGAAGGGAATTTTTTAACTCCTAGACTTGTAGGAGGTTCAGTTGGCCTCCATCCTGTCGCACTTCTTTTAGCTCTGTCCATATTTGGTTCTCTATTTGGTTTAATCGGTATGCTGGTTGCAGTTCCAATAGCAGCCTCTATTGGTGTATTGCTCAAGTTCCTTATTAATCAATACTTAAAGAGCCAAGTTTACCTCGGCAAAAGTAAATAATAGGGTATTAATTTCATGGCGGAGCAAATTGGCCTAAGCCTACCAGTTCAATCTTCTAGTGGTATTGATGATTTTTTAATATCAGACTGCAATTCAATGGCCTTAAGTCTACTAGAAGATTGGGAAAATTGGCCAAATTTAAAGCATACGCTTTCTGGTCCTGCAGCATCAGGTAAAACCCATTTGGGACGCATTTGGGCGAAACAAACTAATGCTTTTTTTCTTGATGCAAAAACTCTTACAATTAGTAACGTTGACAAGATAGCAACAACTCCTTTAGCGGTAGATAATGTATCGGAAATGAATGCTGCGAGTGAACTAGAAAAAGCACTTTTCCATCTGCATAATCTTTTGCAAGAAAGAAAACTTCCGTTTCTGCTTATTGGAACAGGGTCTCCAAAATTCTGGAATATTTCTCTTTCAGATTTAAACTCGAGAATACAAGGTGCTAGAAACGCACAAATTAATGAAATAGACGAAAAGCTATTTCCCTTGCTTATGGCTAAGCTTTTCGCAGATAGGCAAATGTATCCAAGCCCCGATGTTTTTGAATATCTGAACAGGCGAATTGATAGGTCTTTTTCGTCTATTAATATTATCGTTGAGAAAATTGATCAGATCTCAATAGAAGAAAAACGACCCATAACCAGATCACTTGTAAGTCAAATGTTGAAAAATTATAAATAAATTCTTTTCATTTCCTCAAAAATCGCCTTTTAGTAAAAGTTGTGGATTTTAGGTTTTCAGGACAAGCCATATGGTAGAAATCGTACGGGATTTTAAACCTTTTTTTGGTTTCAAACAAACGAGCATGCCCGACATTGGAGCCCTACATTATCTGCAGAAGTTAGGGGTCATAGATATTGGATCCAATTCAGTACGCATGGTTGTCTTCGATGGAGCTGCCAGATCACCATCATATTTTTATAACGAAAAAATTTTGTGTGGATTGGGTTTAGGCCTTGTAAATTCAGGAAAACTTAACCCAGAAGGAAAGTTAAGGGCCATCTCAGCAATTGAAAGATTCGTGAATATTGCAGAGGCTATGGGAGTTCCTCAATTGACCTTGATAGCAACGGCAGCAGTCCGGTCTGCTTCAGATGGTTTGATCTTTTGCGATGAGATAAGAAAAAAAACCAAAAAAGAAGTAAATATTATTGATGGACTTGAAGAAGCTCGTCTGTCAGCGCAGGGTGTAATGCTAGGCTGGCCCGGATCTTATGGGCTAATTTGTGATTTAGGTGGGTCATCAATGGAACTGGCAGAAATAAATAAAGGAACTGTTGGTAAGCGCACCTCTTCAAATTTGGGACCTCTCATTTTAAAAGAAATGAAAGGCGGGAAAAAGAATAGAAAGCAATATATTAAGTTAAAAATTGCCGAACTTGCTGTTAAAATTGGCCCTCAACATAATCGTCTTTTTTTGGTCGGAGGCTCTTGGAGAGCTTTTGCGAGAATAGATATGCTTCGTAGAGGTTACCCCCTTCATGTTATGCATGAGTATCGAATTGCAATAAGTTCAGTTAGAAAGACAATTAAATACATTGAAAGTAATGATCTTAATGAGATTCGCCTAAAATGCGGGATTACCGCCGCAAGAATTGGCCTTGTTCCGATTGCGTCCGAAGTTCTGACCCGTTTGGTAAGCACTTTTAAACCGAAAGATATAGCAATTTCCAGCTATGGACTTCGTGAGGGGCTATTATACGAAAAGATGCCACAAGAACTAAGGGATAGAGACCCTCTTATCGAAGCTTGTTATTTTTCAGAAGCAAAAGATGCTCGAATACCAGGCTCAGGAAATCGCCTTTACAAATTTGTACTTCCCTTATTTTCAAATCCAAATGAAGAATTAAAACGACTAATACATGCTGCGTGCCTATTACATGATGTGAGTTGGAGAGCTCATCCTGATTACAGAGCAGAGGTTTGCTTTGATAATGCTACAAGGTCAAATTTAGGAGGCTTGAAGCACTCAGAGCGAATTTTTCTCGGCATATCATTGATGTATCGCTATCGAAATAGCCCTACTGGATCTCAATTTGAGGACCTTGTTGATCTTCTTAAGCCAGAATTAGTTCTTAAAGCCGAAATTCTAGGGAGAGCTATGAGACTTGGAGCAATGTTATGGGTAAATGATAGTGAACAACCTGCTTTTTTGCATTGGAAGCCTAGATCAAAAAAATTAGCTTTAAAGCTCAACGCTTATGGCAAAAACTTGTACGGAGAAGTCGCTGCAGCTCGTTTTCAATCTTTGGCTAAATCTCTCGAGTCGGTAGAATGGGATATTAAATTCATAAAATAATTATTCTTAAAGACCTTCAAGCAAAGTCTTTTTTTATACTTTCAAAAGCCTCATTGATCTGAATAATTCTTTTTTCTGCCAGATTTATAGCCTCTTCTGGCAAACCTCGGGCAATCATACGGTCAGGATGATAGGTGCGCACCAAATCACGCCAGGCACCTCTTATCATTTCAAAATCATCGTTTATGTTTACACCTAGAACAGTATACGGATCGGGCTCCATGTTGGGAACACATCGCGCTCGAATGGCTTTGAATTGAGCATCTTTTAAACCAAAAATAGAACTGACATTTGACAGAAATTTATCTTCATTGGGATGGTAATTGTTGTCCGCTGTAGCAATATGAAATAACCCTTCCAACAGATCGACTAGTGTTTGATGCCCCTCGCCAAACATATAAGAAATTCTCTTCGCATAAAGCTCATAACCAGTTACATCTTGCCTGGCTAAGTTAAAAACACGAGCAGCATTGCTTTCTTCACCACTTGGAATTCGAAACACTTGTCTGAATGCCTTAACCTCTCCAGGTGTAACAAAACCGTCAGCTTTAGCCATTTTGGCACCCAGAGCAATTACGGCGATCGTAAATGCTATTGAACGCTCCGGTGGGGCTTTGAGTTTATCAAAGACACTTGATAAACTCTCTCCTTTCGCAAGAGCTTCAATCGCTTTAATTATTCGGGTCCAAATCGACATTGATATGTCCTAGAACTAGAAACTTGTTTACAATTTTTTTTTCATCAAAACTAAATCGATAAAACTATCAAACTTATACCCTACCTCTGGTAATCGAGCGACAATTTTAAAATCAATAGCTTCATGAAATTTAATCGCCTCAACATTGAGTGCACTCACACCTGCCCACATTGAAATTATATCTCGGCTTTTTGCGTGAGCACACAATATACCCATTAATTTTTTGCCAACCCCAAGTCCTTTTGCTTCTGCAGAGACAATAATGGTGTGCTCCATAGAATATCTATACCCTACTCCTGCTCTTAACTGATCATAACTGGCAAACCCGATGATTTTATCATTTTTAGATGCAATCCAAAATTCATGCCCTTTTTTTCGCCGAACTTCGATTAAATCACAAATATCTTCTTTGGTTTTTTCAGATGAATTAAAAGTAACGAGAGAATTTTTTATATACGGGTTCCAAATCTTCATGATTTGCTCAACATCTGATAATTTTGCTGGCCTTACGTTCATTTTAAAATCACCTTTCCGGAAGGTGTTGCTATATGAGCTTCGAATGATATTTGCTGAGAAAATTTAAACTGTATTCTTTCATCAAATAATATTTTGTTAATAATAGAGCCTAAATCTTCAGCAAACGGTGTATTGACAACAAATCGGTCTACCCGACAACCATTGTCAGACAAGCTTAAAGTGGGGTGTCTTGTAGATCCCCAATTAATAAGAGCTGGAGCAGCTCCTTCTAAGGGCATTTTCCCCTTATCTGGCACGGTGAAATCCCATTCAAGATTATCTCTAGAGAGTCTTTGAATTTCACCAGGTTTAGCCCAAATGTTTGGCAAAAGACTTAAAATATTTGTCGTGTTAGCAATCCAGGTTACAATCCGAGGCTCACCACTAAAATTATCAAGTTCAAACCATCTTGGTTGCTGTAGTGGTGTCGCAAGCGGGTTGATAGCAATCACTTCTAAATAAACTTCATCTAACCTAAATAAGCGATTGTGCGTACCAAATATCTTGTGCTCACCACCGTTTGAAAACGGATACTTTAATTTCTTCTCTAGATTTGTGACAGTATCATCTAAATCTACCGTAGCGATCGCAAAATGATCAAAATTAATTTCTGGTTTTGTTTTCATTAAACTTTAGTCTGTGGCACCGTAGGTGTCATTTCTTTCCTTTTAATAACAGCCTCTCGCCAAGACATAAATGTGATAGAGCACAAAATTAATCCTCCTCCCATTATAACAAAAAGATCTATTTCCTCACCAAAAATAACAGAACCTACAAGAACCGCCCAAACTAATTGAAGGAAAGTAGCTGGCTGGGTGACTGAAACTGGCGCTGCTGCAAATGCCAGTGTCATTGTGTAATGACCTGCCGTGGCGAAACATGCTACGGCGAAAAGTATCAATAATTCTGCTAAAGTTGGAGATACCCAATTTAACAAGGCCATTGGAGCTAGTCCAATAGTTACATAAATTGAAAGCATAACTACAACAACAGAAGCACTCGTTCTTCCACTGGTATGTTTGGCAATTAAATACGAGGAAGCAAAAAATAATGCTGTAAATATCATTGCAATGTGACCTATGCTTATGTCTCTGAAACCAGGTCTTAGTATAAGAAATGCGCCTAAGATTGCGAATAAAATGGCTAGAATTCGGCGCAAAGCTAAAGATTCGCCCAAGAATATCGCAGCACCGAGAGTAACATAAATGGGCGACATATAATTCATAGCGGTCACATCAGCTAAAGGTATTCGTGACATAGCAAAAAACCACAGTACTACTCCAACAGTATGAACCACTCCTCGAGCAGCAAATAAAATAGATAATCTTCGGTCTGGTAAATTCTGTGAGAAATCTTTCAACATCGGTAAAAGCAACACTAGACCAAGGGCATATCGCAAAAACGCCGCTTCAGCTGCAGGTATTCGTGTTCCCATAAATTTAACGAGAGCCGTAACACCGAGGAAACATATCCCTGTTACAACCATCCAGAAAACACCAGTAAGATTTTGTGATTTATGTTTTACAAGTTTTTTGTTCATTAAGCTTAACTGTCATAAACAAGAGAAAAAGCAATGCTCCACATGATTAATCCAATAATTGCATCCAATAACCGCCACGAAAATGGATGCTTAAAAAAATCTGAGAGAAATTGAGCACCAAAACCAAGCGAATAAAAAAATATGAAACTAGAAACAATTGCACCGGCAGCAAAATATGTATTTTCAGAATATTGTGTTGAAGCAATTCCTAGGAGAATAACTGTATCTAGATAAACATGTGGGTTCAACCATGTTAGCAATAGACACACGAGAACTGCATCTTTCAAGGAAGTCACTTCTCCTTCAGCTAAAAGGACACGTCCCCCTTTTAGAGACTTAAAAAGGGATCGAAGCCCATACACGAATAAAAACGCTGCGCCTGCATATTTCATAAAAATCAAAAAAAATGGGGCTTTGCTAACCAGAACACCCAAACCAGAAACGCCCGCAATAATTAGTAAAGCATCTGAAAGAGCACATACGGAGCATAAAATAAACACATGCTGCCTGAGCAAACCTGCCCTAAGGATGAACGCGTTTTGGGCGCCAATCGCTACAATTAAAGAAAGTCCTAAACCAAACCCCGCTAGAAAAGTATTCATTGCGATATCTGAGACATTACCTCATCGTTGATTTCAAAATT
>NZGN01000119.1:0-9202 GCA_002691045.1 Marinovum sp. | reverse complement strand
CTGCAGTAGTTCCGTCAGGTGCCTCAACTGTGTAGTTAATACTTTGAGCAATTGATGTTGAAAATACAATTGTCGCAAGTAACGTGTATAAATATTTCATATTTTAAAATTTTGATTGTTCAATATTAACAATATAATAATCTGAACTTCAAAAAAACACCTATACAATTCAATTGATACAGTACTACAAAAACTCTACACTCTATATCTATTAAGCTCATTTTCAGGTTTTTATCATTATAAGATTCTTTCATTTATGCTCCGATTCAAATTAATATCCCTAATTTGCTATCAAGTCTTTAAAATCAAACCATTGAAAAATTTCAATAGGTACTCATATCAAATTATCTTTTTAGTCATTTTTTTTCTCAGTAATGTTGCCATTGCACAAACACCTGTCGGTGCTGGAAGCTATACAGCAACTTACCCCGGCGCAAATGGGTCTTTTAATGAATCCCCATCTGGAAGCCCTCAACTTTCTAAAAATGCCATTGGAAAACCTGTACCTACAAACGATTGGTGGTCGAAACTCATCAAAGAAGACCATGCTGATAACCTCTTCAACTATCCCATGACAATGAAGACTACCGATAATGGACTCATTGTTACCTATATCCCTAGGGGGGTGATTGGCGACAATAATGCTGTTCATGTTGGTGTGACTGGACTAAACACTTCTAAAACCACTGTTTCAGATCACTCAGACTGGACTGTAAGTATGAATTGGAATGATGACACTCGAGATTTTGAGGCCACTTCGGGTATTGGCATGCCCTTTGTCTATTTTGAAAAAAACACATCATCTACTGCCCAAATCACTGTCAGTCGTGGAAATGTAACCATTTCAAATGAGCTCATCATCATCGAAAATGCAAGCTACAATGCTGATTTTGTTGTTTATGCTCCCACTGGTAGCACGTGGACTGTTTCAGGGAATACATATACATCTTCTCTAAATGAAAAAAACTATTGGTCCATGGCGATGCTTCCCCAAACAACCACAAACGTTAGCGCTACAGCAAACGCCTATAAAAAATACGCTTATGTTTTTCCGACAAACACAACAACGACCTGGGACTACAATGCAGATACCTCCAAAATCACTTCTGATTATACAGTTACCACCAGTATCAAGGAAGGCACTGACACCAACGTCCTTATGGGCTTATTACCACATCAATGGGCAAATCTAGATCCTAATTCGCCAACGCCTTCCGAACAAAGTTATCAATCGATTCGTGGGGAACTCAAAATGCTTGATGGCAATCATTTTACAGTAGCGCACAACTTTAAGGGAGTATTACCCACCCTACCTTATTTGGCGAATTATAGCCCTGGCTTTGACCCCATCGATCTCGATCAAAAAATAAATCTGATTGAAAACGATGCATTAGCATCTTACACAGACTCCTACAACGAAGGACAGGCGATGAATCGATTGATTCAGACAGCGCGCATTGCTGATCAAATGGGTGATAGTGAAGCACAACAAAAAATACACACAACCATCAAAGAGCGATTGGAAGATTGGTTGTCTTATGAAGCTGGTGAGGTCTCTTTTCTATTTTACTATCATAATGACTGGACAGCGCTTTTAGGGTTTCCTCAAGGACATTTTCAAGGGAGCAATTTAAATGATCACCACTTTCATTGGGGCTATTTTATACACGCTGCTGCATTTGTTGAGCAATTTGAGCCAGGATGGGCAGATGATTGGGGGGCAATGGTAAACTTACTTATTCGTGATGCTGCATCGACTGATAGAAATGACCCTTTGTTTCCTTTTTTACGAAACTTTAGCCCTTATGCAGGGCATAGTTGGGCAAATGGATTTGCTACTTTCCCCCAAGGAAATGATCAGGAATCCACTTCCGAAAGCATGCAATTTGCAACCTCACTCATTCACTGGGGAAGTGTAACTGCCAACGATACGATTCGAGATTTAGGAATCTATATCTATACGACTGAACAATCAGCTGTAGAGGATTATTGGTTTGATATGTATGATCGAGTTTTTGAAAACTATGGCGAAAAGGTTGTTTCACGACTCTGGGGAAATGACTACGATTTTCAAACGTTTTGGGGTGGTGGTGTCGCTGCATCTTATGGCATTGAGTTGTATCCAATTCATGGCGGCTCTTTGTATCTTGGGCATAACCAAGTCTATGCTGCTGAATTATGGGCAGAAATGGCCTCAAAAACAGGGATTTTAAGCAATGAGGTGAATGACAATTTATGGCATGACACCTATTGGAAATTTTTATCGCTAACTGATGCGCAAGCTGCAATCGACCTATACGATAGTTATCCAGATCGAAATTTAAAATTTGGTATTTCAGATGCACAGACCTATCATTGGTTGCATGCCATGAATGCCCTTGGTCCTGTTGATGCATCCATCACATCCAATCACCCATTGGCGGTTGCCTTTACTGACGATTCTGGAACGACCACTTACACAGCTCATAACTACAGCAACAATGCCATTTCTGTTATCTTTTCTGATGGATATGAGATGGAAGCACCTCCGAAAAAGCTAACCACCAATCGTGATCTTGATGTGTCTGGAACTTTGAGTTCAGATTTCTATCAGTCATATGCAGGTGGGAGTGTTCATTTAACTTATGATACAACGAGTACAAATATTGATAGAGTAGAGTTTTATAATGGCACAACATTGGTTGGCTCTGATACAAGTGCTCCGTTTGAAGCGCAAGCCACCAACCTTGCACTGGGAATTCATGGGATGTATGCCAAAGTTTATGTGGGAACAGATTTCGCCTTATCCAATAATATTTCTATACAAGTTGGGGAGCAAACTCCATTTGGCTCTGTACATGTGATCCCTGGAACAATAGAAGCAGGTCATTTCGATTCATACGAAGCAGGTGTTGGTCAAAACATATCCTATTATGATAGCTCCCAAAATAATCAAGGAGACACACGACCAGATGAGTATGTAGACACTGAATTGGACAACAACGAAGGGGCGATTGTTGGTTGGACTACTGCAGGAGAATGGCTAGAGTATACTGTCAATGTTCAAAATCCTGGGGTTTATTCTATAGCACTTCGGTATTCGTCTGGAAATGCCAATGGTGGTGGACCCATGCATTTTGAATTAGATGGGGAAAGAATAAGCGACCTCATTTCTTTTCCAACAACAAATGATTGGGGTACTTGGGCGACTACAACCATTACTGATATATCACTCACAGGAGGTGAACACATTTTGCGCGTTGCTATCAACCAAGGAGAGTTTAACTTGGGTCGAATGACATTCACGCGAACAGGAGATTTAGGTTTTGACCCTCCTGTTGCAGATGCTGGATCCAATGTGTCGGCGACCTTGTCAAGCACTACAGTTACGCTGGATGGGTCAGCCACTTATGAGCCCTCGGGAAAAACTGTAACCTATACATGGTCGCAAGTATATGGCCCATCGACATTGACCTTTTCAAGCACCTCTAGTGCCACACCTCAGGTGTCAAACCTAGCCATTGGTGTTTATAAATGTTTGCTGACTGTATCTGATGGCACATACACCTCTACTGATGAGATGAAAATCATCGTGTCGGAATCTGGAAACTCAAACCCATCAGTTACGATAACTTCTCCTGGTGATGGTGCGTCTTTTGCAGAAGGAGCAACGATTGATCTTACAGCTCAAGCATCTGATTTGGATGGCACAATTACGCAGGTTGAGTTTTTTGCTGGAGAAACAAAAATTGGAGAGGACTTTACTGACCCTTTTGAATCTTCTTGGATTAATGTTGCACCTGGAGACTATCAAATAACAGCAGAAGCAACAGATGACGTAGGAGCTACTTCCACTTCACAAGCAATAAACATCTCTGTAAACGAGGTGCTCTCATGTGTCATTACAGACAATGAAGCTGCTGAGGGTTCTTTTTCTGTAGGATATGAAATGACTTTTGAAACAGTAGGAAGCAATGTAAACATCACAATCGAACTCCTCGATTCAGAAAAAGCAGGAGTGGTGGCATACCTATGGAGAAAAGTCCCTGATTTTCAAGAATCACAAATGGATCATGTGAGTGGTACAACCTTTACAAAAACAATCGGTGGATTGAGCACAGGGCAAAGCATCGCCTATGCAGTCAAATTTGCCTATGCTGGTGGTCTTTCTGTAACAAAAGACATGACATATACAGTAGGGAATAGTTGTAGTGGAAGCAGTACCGACACAGAAGGCCCTACAAACTTTACAGCAAGCGTGGGAACCATTGGTTCACGAACTGTTGAACTCCTTTTGCAAGCTGATGATGATTCAGGGTCTGTGGTGTATGATGTTTCTTATGGGGATGAGCAAACAAGTATCACAGGGGATTCTGATGTTCAGACTTCGCTTGTCATCAACAACCTTTCTCCCGAAACGACCTATGATTTTTCAATCTCCGCCAAAGACATCAGTCAAAACACTGCAAGCAATAATCCGATTGCCCTGCAAGCAACGACCACTGCAGATACCAATACCAACTGCTCGGGGACAGAAACACAAGCGAGTCAAGGTTCATTTACAACAGGTTATACCTATTCTTTTGTCACAAATGGCACAAGTGTAACTTTTACTTTTGAATTATTGGATACAGACAAGTCAGGAGTTGTTGCCTATTTATGGCGAGAATCTCCTTTTTCAGAAACGCCGATGAGTGGCTCAGGGAATTCGTTTAGTATCACTGTAAATGACTTTACGATTGGAGAAACGATCTCTTATGCCTGCAAGTTTGCTTTTGCTGGAGGGTTGGCAGTGACCCAATTCTTTTCCTATGAAGTTGGGGATGACTGTGCCCTTAGTTCTGATCAACTATCTTCATCAAATCAGGTGTTTGTCTATCCAAACCCTGCCAACAAAGAGGTGTTTGTGTCAGTGAGCCAAGGAAGTATTGACAGCTTAGAACTCTACACAATCAATGGGATTAAAATCAAAAAAGCTACTGCTACCAATCGCCTGCAGGTGGATGAACTGGCAAGTGGTTTGTATCTGATAAAAGTCTATCAAAAAGGACAGCAGTCTTTTCACAGAATCATTGTTGAATAAATCAAGACTATATTGATGAAAAGAGCAAGTGATCGTTTCAAAAATGATCAACCGATTACATATGTTAGAAAAAAAAATATCTTATTTTTGAACTTATACTTAGGTAAATCCTAAATACAAAATTTTGATCTGAGCCCTCTGCTCTTCACAAAACTTTTAAATAATAGTATGATTATTTTATATTTTGATCCAGGTTTAGGTGCTATGCTGATTCAAGCTTTAGTAGCAGCTGCTGCTAGTGTGATTGTTTTTTCAAAAAATGTAAAAGCTAAAATTCAAACTTTCTTTTCAAGTAAAAAAGGAAAAAAACCTCATCAAGATTCAATCAACATCAATGAGGACGAGGACAAATTCTGATTTCATTCAAAACAAACATAGTTCTTCATTTAGAGACCCAAGTGGATATGTTTTTGTAGAGAACAATGTTCTCAAAAGAGTCATATTACCCAAGTATTTCGCACAATATAACTCTCTTAAAAAGTCAGGGTTTTACCAAAAAGTAATACATCACGGTTTGCTCATTTCGCATACCGAATCAGCATCAACCAAAAATCATATTGAGCTCACACCAGAAGAAATTCCATTTATCACCTACCCTTATGAATGGACATTTGGCCAGTTGAAAGATGCTGCCTTGCATACGTTAAAACTGCAAAAATATGCAGTGAATAATGGTTTTATTTTGAAGGATGCAACTGCATTCAACATTGCTTTTCATCGCGGAAAACCCATTTTTATAGACACCCTTTCATTTGATTTTTATGTGCAAGACAGCCCATGGAAAGCGTTCAAAATGTTTGTGCAACACTTATTGTCGCCTCTTGTTTTGGCTTACTACCATGGCCCATCAATTTTAAAATTATTACAAACCCATATCGATGGAATTCCTCTTTCGCTAACAACATCTTTGCTGCCTGGTAAATCAAAACTTAACCCAATGATTTTCACAAATATCCATCTATTGGCAAAGGCAGAGCGGAAATATAAAAATCAAACAGCCAAAAAAACCAAAGAGGTAAAAGTTAAAAAAGAAAGGCATCTAAATCATCTCGATGCGCTTTACAGCTTTATTCAAGGATTGGGTGTCAATCAACAAACCGAATGGGGAGATTATTATGAAAATATTCACTACAACGACACTGCGCTTGATTTTAAAAAGGGTCAAATCGCAGAGTGGGTCTCATCTTTGGACGTAAAAACAGTCGTTGACATTGGAGGAAATGATGGTACGATGGTAAGATCGTTTAATAATGATTTGGACTTTGCTATTGTTGGTGATATCGATGAAAAAGCAGTGGACTTAAATTATCAGAAAATGAAGGAAGAGGAGGACTCCAATATTTTTCCTCTTTTATTGGATATTCTACAACCAACCCCTGCATTAGGTTTTGACAATAAGGAAAGATTTTCAATCATCGATAGGCTGCGTAAATGCCAACCAGATTTAACCCTTGCCCTAGCACTGGTGCATCATATTTCGCTCAGCGGAAATGTTCCTTTTTTGAAAATCGCAGAATTTTTTTCTCGATTTTCTACATCTTTGATCATCGAATTTCCAGAAAGAGATGACAAAATGGTTCAGCTCTTATTGAATCAAAAAAGAGATTTTAAAAATCATTTTGATTTCTACTCAGCAGAAAATTTCGAAAAAGACTTTGGTGTGTTTTTTAAGATCAAGGAAAGAGTGCTTATCCCCAAAAGCAATAGGATTTTATACCAAATGCAAATTATATAAATCTTCAGTTCATGAAAAATTCAGTAGTCAAACAAAATCCCATATTGATTGGGGTACTTTCTGGGATGTTTCCAGCAATCTACTATTGTATAAAAAACTTTGGGCTTGTTTATTCATCCAGGCACTTGTTCTTTTTTACAATTTGTTTTGTTGTCCTACCTATTTTCATTTATGTAGTTGTCAATTCAATTCTTTCCTCATTCAAATATGATCAGCTCAAACAACACTGGGGTCCTTTTTTCAGTTTTGTATATTTTTTCGGTTCAATCAATTTTTTAAATTTTGGAGGGAAGTTAGAGTTACTTCTTTTTCCTTGTATCCTTTTGGGAGGGATTATGTTTAGCTATGGGTTTAAGGCACACTTTATCAAATTTCTTTTTTTTCAATTTCTTTTGACCATTTATGCGTTATATAATTTTGGACTAGGCTTTATTAATTATACCAATGTCTCTTCCGAATGGAAAAATCAAAATGATGACATCGAACAAATAGAACTTATTCATCGCCCGAACATCTATCTTTTTCAGCCTGATGGATATGTCAATTTTAGTGAAATTAATAAAGGGTATTACAAGTTTAACAATTCCGATTTTGAAAACTATCTCACGGAAAAGGGATTTATAAACTACGATGGCTTTAGGAGTAATTATTTCTCAACACTTACATCAAACAGTTCTTTGTTTATGATGAAGCATCACTATTATTTTTTTAAACCAGAAAGAGCAGATCAATTTAATTACAGAAAGCATATTATTACAGAAAATACTGTTCTTTCTATCCTTAAAAATAACAATTATCAAACGCACTATATTGTAGAAAACCCCTACATATTGGCCAGTGTACCAGCACTTGGATATGATACTGTTAATATCTCATATGATGAGTTTGGACCTTTATATCAGTGGGGTGAACCTGTCCATGACGTTTACGAAGACTTTGTGACTCAAATCAATCAAGATCCTTCTACTCCACAATTTTATTTTGTAGAATTCTACAAGCCAGCTCATGTTAGTGTTAGCAAAAATGGAAGCAAAGGGAAAGAGAAAGAAAGAGAACAATGGATAGATCAACTGAAAGAGGCGAACAACTTACTTGTTAATCTTGTAGACACTGTATTGGAAAAAGACCCTGATGCATTGATCATCATCCTTGGAGACCATGGGGGGTATGTTGGTTTTGACTACACCAAACAAATTAAGACAAAAACCTTAGATCGGGATCTGATTTATTCTGCCTTTAGCACCCAACTTTCAATCTTATGGCCTGGTGAAAAATTAAAGCAATCATCGCCAGAAATCAAATCTTCAGTGAATGTCTTTAGGCATCTCTTTTCAAATCTTGCTGAAGATTCAAAATACACAAAGCATCTCGAACCAAACGAGAGTTGGAATATTGTATTAGATGAACAGGAAAAGGGCATTTATAAATATATCGGAGAAAATGGAGAGATCGATATGTCAAAATTAGATGACCGCTGATTAATTGTATTTCTGGGAAGCTTGGGATATCATACTTGAGTATGTTATTTCGCACGCTTTTCAAGGTAACAAGTAGCCCCGCCAGGAATCGAACCTGGATCTAAAGTTTAGGAAACTTCTATTCTATCCGTTGAACTACGGGGCTATTGCAGGGCAAATACCCCAAAAAATAAAAAGTGAACCAGCACAAGATGTGCCGAAAAAGTGTATTCTTTTTCGCGAATCCAGTATTGTACGCCCAACTGAATGGGCAAGGCAACCAAAAACCAACCGATGTAATTTGAGAGGGGTGCAACATGCTCGGTAAACGTCCAATAATCGAAAATGGGTGCAACTGGCTCAATCACCAAGTCGATGAGGACCATCAAAACAGCACCCGAAATAGCAGCCAATAGTTTATTGTTTCTAAACAAAGCATCTCCCATTGCGCCTGTGATAAAACTCAACATCACCCAATTGGCGCCAATGAGCACTGGAACGCCAAGGATTTTAACCCCTAGATTTTCGCCATAGGAATAACTGCCAAAAATCAATCCATAATTAACCCCCAAGATCTCGACCAACATCCCTAAGGTAAAGGCCAAAATCGCAGCTCTTGCCATACGACGGTCAGGGTTTTTGAGGTTGACAAACAACAATACAAGCGTAAAAAACAAATTGATGGGTGTGGTTTGTAAAAAGAACTCTCTATTGCCATACAGTATCCCCAAAGCACCACTGATATGAAACAACCAAATCATTGCCACAGAGATTTGTGTGGTGCGTTCTTTTGGTGTTAATAGCTGTGTGATAGACATACGTTTGGCAATGTTTGCCCTACAAAAATACATCTTTGCAACTGGACAAAAAAAACCCACCGTTTGGTGGGCTTTTTCTCTTGGTTGTTGTTTGGTTGAATTTACTTTGCTAGTTTAAGCGTTGCTTCTT
>NZGN01000031.1:0-39527 GCA_002691045.1 Marinovum sp. | reverse complement strand
GAAACATTATGACTTCCCGTATATTTTGTTGATCGGCAAGTAACATGACGATTCTATCAATTCCTGCAGCACAACCTCCATGGGGTGGAGCCCCATACTGAAAAGCATTAACCATTCCACCAAATCTATTTCTCACTTCAGATTCATCATAGCCAGCAATTTCAAAAGCTTTAAACATTATATCAGGCCGATGATTTCTAATAGCGCCAGATACTAACTCGTAGCCATTGCACGCCAAATCATATTGGTAACCTTTTACCTCTAAGGGATCGCCTTCTAGAGCCGACATTTCACCTTGAGGCATTGAAAAAGGATTGTGCTCAAAATCTATCTTCCCAGTTTCCTCATCTTTCTCATAAATTGGAAAATCAACAATCCAAGCGAAGGCGAAGCGATCATGATCTATCAAACCGAGTTCTTCACCTATTACATCTCTAGCCTTGCCAGCAACTTTTTCGAAATTTTTAGGCTTTCCACCCAGAAAGAACGCAGCATCCCCCGTCCCAAGGCCCAGTTGGGCCCGTAGAGCTTCCGTTCTTTCGGAGCCAATATTTTTCGCAAGAGGCCCTGCAGCCTCCATCCCATCACCATTGTCTCGCCAAAATATATAACCCATGCCAGGAAGGCCCTCTTTTTGTGCAAAGGCATTCATTCTGTCACAAAACTTCCTACTTCCACCGGTAGGAGCGGGAATAGCCCTAATCTCTGTGCCTTCTTGCTCCAATAAATTTGCAAAAATTGCGAAGCCAGAGCCTTTAAAATGTTCAGAAACAACCTCCATTTTTATTGGATTTCTTAAGTCAGGCTTATCAGTTCCGTACCACTTAGCAGAATTCTGATAGCTTATTTGAGGCCACTCAGCGGGATCATCTACTTTGCGAGATGAACCAAATTCTTCAAATACACCCGCAATAACTGGGGAAACTGTATCAAAGACGTCTTGCTGAGTAACAAAACTCATTTCCATATCAAGTTGATAGAAATCTGTAGGCGAGCGATCTGCACGAGGATCTTCATCTCTGAAACAAGGTGCGATTTGAAAATATCTATCAAACCCCGAAACCATAATGAGCTGCTTAAATTGTTGTGGAGCTTGCGGTAGTGCGTAAAATTTTCCCGGATGCAGCCTTGATGGCACCAAAAAGTCTCTCGCTCCTTCTGGACTTGACGCTGTAATGATCGGAGTTTGATACTCTCGGAAATCCAGATCCCACATTCTTTTTCGAATAGATGCAATAACATCAGATCGTAATGTCATATTTTTCTGCATTACCTCTCTTCGGAGATCTAGATATCTATACTTTAGGCGAGTTTCCTCGGGATATTCTTGATCACCAAAAACGATAAGGGGAAGCTCTTCAGATGCTCCCAGCACTTCTAAATCACGGACAAATACTTCAATTTCACCAGTTGGAATTTTCGGATTGACCAAACTTTCATCTCGAGCTTTAACATTCCCATCAATTCTTATGCACCATTCCGACCGAACTTTCTCCATTTCAGAGAAAACTGGACTATCTGGATCACATAAAACTTGGGTGATGCCGTAGTGGTCTCTTAAATCTATAAAAAGTACTCCACCGTGATCTCTTATTCTATGAACCCACCCAGATAGGCGGACAGAGTCCCCAACGTTTGTTTTATTTAAATCAGCACATGTGTGACTGCGATAAGCATGCATATTTAATATTCCAAATCGAGTATTGTACGCGCGATACAACTCTTTGTTGATCAGATGTCAAGTCTAGTGGCTTAAAACGGCATCAATTTCACCGCGGAGTGCATTTCCCACAGTTATTTTTTTCGCCTCTTTAAGATCAGAAAAAGTGATAATTCCAACTTTACAGCTACCATCCTCTATTTTTTTTCGCCTTAGAACTCCAGGCAGACATCCACTTGTCAGTGGTGGGGTTAACCACTGATTACCTCTTTTGACAAAAATATTAGTAATAGTTCCCTCACATACTTCTTTGCGCTCGTTTAAATAAATCACCTCATCTAGACCATCTGGCAATTTTGCCCGTTCAGTATCATAGAGCTCACGATTAGAACTTTTGTGCAGCAACCAAGGGTCAGCAGAACTCAAAACTGAGTTCGATAGGCCGATGATCCACTTTTTAGAGTTGGGTTGGAGAACAGCAGTTGTAAGATTAAATTTTCCATCAATAGTTAATGTTAGCCGACACCTAAGACGATTTTCCGAATTAATTTTGTGTATTTTCTCCTTAATTTTTGAGGACACAAATTTAAACCTTAATTTCCCAGCAGACTTGCACATTCGTTCTAAGTGCAAATCAATGTCTGGCGCGCCATGCTCTGGCTCCCATAGGAAGGTTTCGATAAGCTCTAATCCTTCTATATTACTTTTGTAAATCGGGATTTCCAAAGTGCTTCCTCGTATTCAGATTCCGAAGTGCTGTCAAAAACGACTCCGCCACCAACATTCAATACCGCTTTCCCTTTTTGCATCAACAATGTTCGGATAGCCACGTTAAACTCCGAACTACCATCTGGAGCCATCCATCCAATCGTTCCACAATATATATCTCGGGGTCTTTGTTCTAATTCATGGATAATTTCCATCGCCCTAATTTTAGGAGCGCCAGTTATTGAACCACAAGGAAATAGAGCTTCAAATAGTTCAGTTACCGTTGTTTTTTTGTTCATTTCACCAACAATCAACGATGTCATTTGGTGAACTGTTTCGTATGTCTCTACTTGATAGAGCTCTGGCACTTTAACTGTGCCAACCTTACTAATTCTGGAAATATCATTCCTAAGCAGATCTACAATCATAAGATTTTCAGCTCTGTTTTTTATATCATTTTTTAGAAAGTTTAAATTTTGTTTGTCCCTTTCTAGATCTTGGTCCCGTGGTTGCGTACCTTTCATCGGTCTTGTCGCTATATTTCTTTGACCATCAGTCTTGAAGAACAACTCAGGGGATCTTGAAAGAATAGAGGTTGTACTATCCAATTCAATAAAAGCACCGTATTTAACTTTCTGCGTTTGTTGTAGATCCCGATAAAATGTCCACGGGTCTCCATCAAATTCTGCTAAAAGGCTAAAGGTTAAATTAGTCTGATAAATATCACCCGCCTCAATATAGGATAAAACTTTATCAAAAGCTTGGTTGTATTTTTTTTCATCCCATTGAGAGACAAATGGAGATATTGAATAAGTAGATTTACTTAAATTTGTTATACATGGCCCATTAAAAACACCAAACTGAATGAGTGGAATAGACCGATCTGCAGGAATTAAAGGAGTAATTTTTTTTTCTAGAACATAGGACAGCTCATATGAAGCTAAACCCGCAATCCAATATCCTTCATCTAGACACCTCTGAAGTTCCTCTAAAACAAATCTCACTTCAGCAGGGTCGCTTGCTTTTAAAATTTTTATGGGTTTTTCAAACCAATGAAGATCTTTCTTTGGCGCTGTATCAAAATGGATTTTCAACTTGCATGCCCTTACTGCTATTATAGATTTATAGCCCTGCTTTTGAACAGTTTATAGGTCTGAAACCGGATATTTTTAGAAAATTTACGATACCTCTTGCACCCAAAGTAATGTCCACTATAACCCATGACAATTTGCTCAAACATGGTCCAATAGAGTACTTAGGGCTAGAAAACAAAAATGCCTAAAAGAACAGATATAAAATCTATCATGATTATTGGAGCTGGCCCAATTGTAATAGGCCAAGCCTGCGAATTTGACTATTCCGGAGCTCAAGCATGTAAAGCTCTTAGAGAAGAGGGATACAGGGTTGTACTTGTAAATTCTAATCCAGCAACAATAATGACCGATCCAGAATTAGCTGATGCGACTTATATTGAGCCGATTACTGCAGAAGTTGTTGCTAAAATTATTGAAAAAGAGCGTCCAGATGCTCTTTTGCCTACGATGGGAGGGCAGACAGGCTTAAATACCGCTCTTGAATTAGAAGCTATGGGCGTTTTGGACAAATTTAATGTCGAAATGATTGGGGCAAAACGAGCTGCAATAGAAATGGCTGAAGACAGAAAGCTATTTCGGGAAGCAATGGACAGACTTGGGTTGGAAAATCCAAAAGCGACAATCGTAACTGCGCCCAAAAACTCTGATGGTTCAGCAAATCTGAATGAAGGCATTCAGATTGCACTAAGTGCACTGGATAAAATTGGACTACCCGCAATTATTAGACCAGCTTTCACATTGGGTGGTACGGGTGGAGGCGTCGCATATAATCGAGCCGATTATGAACATTTCTGCCGTACTGGAATGGATGCATCACCCGTCAATCAAATTTTGGTCGATGAATCTCTTCTCGGTTGGAAAGAGTTTGAAATGGAAGTCGTCCGTGACAAAGCCGACAACGCAATTATTGTTTGTGCTATTGAAAACGTCGATCCAATGGGCGTACACACTGGAGATTCAATTACTGTAGCACCAGCACTCACTTTAACGGATAAAGAATATCAAATTATGAGAAACGGTTCCATCGCCGTTCTGAGAGAAATTGGTGTTGAGACTGGTGGATCCAATGTTCAATGGGCAGTTAATCCACAAGACGGCCGAATGGTCGTGATTGAGATGAACCCAAGAGTTTCCAGATCGTCAGCACTTGCATCAAAGGCCACGGGGTTTCCTATAGCCAAAATTGCAGCAAAATTAGCCGTTGGTTACACGTTAGATGAGTTAGATAATGACATCACGAAAGTAACACCAGCTTCATTTGAACCAACAATCGACTATGTTGTAACAAAAATCCCTAGATTTGCTTTTGAAAAATTCCCCGGATCTGAACCTTATCTTACAACCGCTATGAAATCAGTTGGTGAAGTAATGTCCATTGGTAGGACCTTCCACGAAAGTTTACAAAAAGCCTTAGCTTCAATGGAAACGGGACTAACAGGATTTGACGAAATAGAAATACCAGGTTCAGATGACACCTCTTCCATAGTCAACGCTTTAAGCAAGCAAACGCCCGACAGAATACTAAACATAGCACAAGCAATGCGTTTGGGTATGGAAAACGATGATATTCAAGCTGTGACAATGTATGACCCCTGGTTTATCGAACGTATCAGGGAGATTGTTGACACAGAAGAAAGTGTCCGAAACTCAGGTTTGCCATCTTCTGCCGAAGATCTAAGAAATTTAAAGATGTTAGGGTTTACTGACGCTCGTTTGGCTAAAATCACAGGAAAATCCGAACTAGAAGTAAGAAAAAAACGTCATGATCTTGGCATAACTGCGGTTTTTAAGAGAATTGATACTTGTGCTGCAGAATTTGAAGCACAAACCCCATACATGTATTCAACATATGAAGCTCCAATGCTTGGTGATGTGGAATGTGAAGCGCGCCCATCTGCGGAAAAAAAGGTCGTGATTCTTGGTGGAGGACCTAACCGTATTGGCCAGGGGATAGAGTTTGATTATTGTTGTTGTCATGCATGCTTCGCACTGACCGATGTAGGTTATGAGACGATAATGGTTAATTGTAACCCAGAAACTGTTTCAACAGATTATGACACATCAGACCGACTATATTTTGAGCCATTGACTTTCGAACATGTTATGGAAATTTTAAACGTAGAACAAAGGAACGGCACTCTTCATGGTGTGATTGTTCAATTTGGAGGTCAAACACCGCTAAAACTCGCTAAAGCGTTAGAGGAGCATGGAATCCCAATTTTAGGAACAACTCCTGACGCAATCGATCTGGCAGAAGATAGAGAAAGATTCCAAAATTTAGTAAATAAACTTAAACTTAAACAGCCTAAAAATGGAATTGCCTCTACTGAAGCCGAAGCAATGGAGATTGCTGATCAAATTGGCTTTCCACTTGTTATTCGTCCTTCCTATGTGCTTGGCGGCAGGGCTATGGAAATTGTTCACAATAAAGACCAGCTTGAAAAATATATTAATAATGCCGTCGTTGTTTCAGGTTCAAGTCCAGTTTTGCTGGACAGCTATCTAGCTGGAGCCGTTGAATGCGATGTTGACGCTTTATGTGATGGAGAAGACGTACACATAGCTGGCATCATGCAACACATTGAAGAAGCCGGAGTCCATTCTGGAGACAGTGCATGTTCATTGCCTCCTTACTCACTATCCGAAAAGGTAATTACAAAACTAGAAGAGCAAACGAAAGCACTCGCCATTGGTTTGAACGTCATTGGCCTGATGAACGTCCAATTCGCCATCAAAGATGAGGAAGTATATTTAATTGAAGTGAACCCTAGAGCTTCAAGAACAGTACCTTTTGTTGCAAAAGCAACCGACAGTGCAATCGCCTCAATCGCAGCGAGATTGATGGCTGGCGAGAAACTATCAGACTTTTCAAAAAGAGAACCCTACAAGGAAAAAGATTACCTGGAAAAGTTACCCAAAACTGATCCCATGACACTGGCTGATCCAGATATGCCTTGGTTCAGTGTCAAAGAAGCCGTTATGCCTTTTGCCAGATTTCCTGGAGTTGATACGATTTTAGGTCCAGAAATGCGTTCAACTGGAGAAGTAATGGGATGGGATAGAAATTTTGCAAGAGCGTTTTTAAAAGCCCAGCTCGGCGCTGGGATGAAACTTCCAACATCTGGAAAAGTTTTCTTTTCAATAAAGGATAGCGATAAAGCACCATTACTTTTAGAAACCGCAAAACTACTGACTGAAATTGGTTTTGATTTAATAGCCACAAGGGGAACAGCCAAATTCATTCAAAAAAATGGGATTAATTGTGATACCGTAAATAAAGTTCATGAAGGGCGGCCCAACATTGTAGATCGTATGAAAAACAATGAAATTTCGTTGGTGATGAATACTACCGAAGGAGTTCAATCTATAAGAGATAGTAGAGATATCAGGTCAGTAGCTCTTTTTGATAAAATACCTTATTTCACGACTGCGGCGGCAGCAAATGCAGCCGCTTTAGCTATTCAGTCTTATGCTGATGGTGAATTAGAAGTTAAACCACTGCAAAATTAGCAAGCAAAAAAAACAAAAAGCGTACGCTTTTTATATGTATTTAAGTTGCCGTCTTATCTATTTCTGGCAGTTTTACAGAAATGTGATAGTTGGGATCTTTAGCCTTCCTTACAACGGCCGGTATAATCTCTCGATACGCCTCATAAAGTGTTTGTGGTGCAGGCAAGTGACCTTTAATCAATTCGTGCAATTTTGGAAGTTGATGAGAGGGCACCATGGGAAACATATGATGCTCAATATGGTATTCCATGTTCCAATAAATAAAACTAAATATTGGGTTCAAACGGACAGACCTCGTCGATAGTCTATGGTCCTTTACATTTTCTTTTAGCCCAACATGCTGGGTTATGCCCCAAACAATGTTTAAAGTTGCGAAAAATTTTGGAACTAACAAAAGCATAATGGGTAGCCAAGAGCTCAAACCAAAAGAAAGTAAAATAATAGCTACCCAGAGGGAAACATAAATTCGTGAGTTCCGAATACATAAGGCCTTTTTGTCTTCTGGTATGCATTCTTTCATAACTCTGGTTTCAACACCTAGGGCATGTTGTAAGATCTCAAAGTGAAGCGATTTATGCAAGTTTAACAATCCAAAACCAGGAACAAAAATTATCAAAAACTCCAAAAGCGTTCTTGGTTTCCAAAAAATACTCCCTTCAACTTCAAAATCATGAGGGTCAACTGAGGCTGTATAACTATGATGTAGAGAGTGTGTCCAATGAAAACGAACTGCCTCAAAATTATTCATAAAACTGGCTATTTGATAGAAAAAGTCATTTAACCTCCGCGTCTTAAATGCTGTTCGATGTCCACACTCGTGCCAAATAGCATCAGCACCACCCCACAAAGTGCAGTACACCAAATACACTGGCACAAAAAACCACCAGTTACCCCACAGAGATAGGCAAATTAATCCTAAGGCAAGTAAAGCACCAAAATAGATCGAAATATGCTTCCAGCCCTCATAATCACTTCTCCTAGAAAGCTCTTTTAATTTTTTTCTATCAATTTTAATCTTAAACCACTCGTCGGAAGTGTTGTTGATACCTATCCTAGGTTTTTCTTGATTCATTTTGCTTTACCGACCTTTAAACTAAGTTAACTTTAATATTGGTAATAAATTTGAAAACGACAAGGGTGAATTGAACAATGGCGGACTGGGTATTTGTTTGCGAAACTTCGGAAATAGACTTTGAAGATCAATGTAAATTTGATCATGAAGGCCGTACCTTCTGTATTTATCACCTTGCAGACGGGTTTTACGCTACAGATGGTATGTGCACACATGAAGACGTTCACCTCTCAGATGGCTTAATTGATGGTGACGAAATAGAGTGCCCCATGCACTTAGGTGTATTCAACATCAAGACCGGCAAAGTTGTAATGGACCCTCCCTGTGAAGATCTCAAAACATACAAAATAAAAGTTGAAGACGAAAAGATTTTTATAGAAGTTTAAAATTTATCAAAATAATAAAATAAGCAAAATTGCTTCCAAATAAAATTGCTAGAATAAATTTTTTCGTTTAGCCTGTTCTCACACGAAATAAAAATTTCTTTCAACACAGAGCTTCTTATGAATTATCACACACCATCAAGCTTTTCTGACGCATCCGCTATTGCGGCAAAATCAGCAGGACAAATTAGATTTCTCGCCGGAGGCACAGATGTACTTGTCCAAATGCGTTCGGACATTTTGACACCAGATGACCTGATTGACGTGAAACAAATCCAGGGTGTTAAGGATATCACTCAAAATAATAATGGAAGTTGGACTTTGGGAATTGCTGTTACTGGCGCAGAAATGTCAGAGCACTCTGAATTTAAGAAAGCGTGGCCAGGTTTAGTAGAGGCTTCCGACCTAATTGGATCTACCCAAATTCAAGGGCGCGCAACTATTACAGGAAACCTTTGTAATGGATCACCTGCAGCAGATAGCGTTCCTGCTCAAATTGCAGCTGGAGTTACCGTTTCAATTATAGGACCCACAGGTGAAAGAATAGAAGCTGTTGAAAATATCCCTATGGGTCCAGGCAAAACATCTTTAAAAAAGGGAGAGCTTATTTCAGCGATACATATACCAGCTAGAGAAAAACATTCAGGTGATGCTTATTTACGGTTTATACCACGAACAGAGATGGATATTGCAGTAGTAGGCTGTGCCGTAAATCTCCGTTTGGAAAACGAGTCAATAGTTGAAGCGCGCGTAGCTCTAGGAGCGGTAGCACCCAAAGTTTTATTAGTTGAACAATGCTCTCAAGCAATACTAGGAACTAAATTGGATGAAGAAGCATTAAGTAATCTGTCTGCAGCCGCAGAGAATGCTTGCAACCCGATAAGTGATAAGAGAGGCACCAAAGAATTTCGAACGAATGTTGCAGGCGTATTGGCTGCTCGCACTGCTAAGATTGCGTATAATCGAGCACAAGGGAAAAATGATGAGTAATATCCATGTATCGGCTGAAGTGAATGGCGATAAGGTTGAGTTTCTATGTGATCCCCGAGAGACTCTGTTAGATGTTCTGCGCGACCGTCTTAATCTAACTGGAACTAAGGAAGGTTGTGGAACAGGTGATTGTGGAGCCTGTACAGTTACAATCGATGATCGTCTTGTTTGCTCGTGCTTAATGCTAGGTGCTGAGGCAAATGGTAAAAGTATAGAAACAATAGAAGGGATGGCTCAGGGAGATGAACTGCACCCTCTCCAGAGAAAATTTGTTGAACACGCAGCTTTACAGTGCGGTATTTGCACCCCAGGTATTCTAGTTGCTGCAAAAAACTTACTGGAGAAAAACCCCAACCCAAATGAAGAACAAGTACGTTATTGGTTAGCTGGTAACCTATGTCGATGTACTGGATACGATAAGATTATAAGGGCTGTACTAGATGCAGCAAAAGAAATGAGGGAAGCATCCTAATGGCAAAAGATGAACTCATAGATAAATTTAAGTATATAGGAACCCGACCTAACCGGCCTGATGGCTTAGATAAAGTAACGGGTCGAGCAAAATATGGAGCAGACTTTAACGCACCAAATATGCTACACGCCGCGGTGCTCCGGTCACCTCACGCTCATGCTCGCATTACTAAAATCGACACTTCCAAAGCAGAAGCTCTGTCAGGCGTTAAAGCTATTGTAACTCGAGCTGATTTTCCTACTGGCTTAAAAGGTGAAAATTTGTATCTGCAAGAGAATACAATAGCCGGTGATAGAGTTCTATACGATGGACATGCCGTTGCTGCCGTTGCGGCAACATCAGCATTAGTAGCAAAAGATGCTATAAAACTTATTGACGTGGAATATGAAATTCTTCCTCACGTTACTGATGTTGACGAAGCCATGAAACCAAATGCTCCTGTAATAAGAGAAGGGGCACAAGATCATTCTGTGCCAGAAGGCTTACCCGCGAATATTGTATCCTACATGGACTTTGGCCATGGCGATCTGGATGCAGGTTTTTCTGACGCTGATCTCATCATGGAAAACACGTACAAGACAGAGGCTGCACATCAAGGCTACATTGAACCGCATGCCTGTGTTGGTCAGCTTGGCCAAGACGGAAAAGGTGAAATGTGGATCTGCACTCAAGGCCAATGGTTTATTAGAAAAATGTGTGCGTCAGTCCTTGGACTAGAGGCCTCTCAGCTTAGGGTAACACCATCAGAAATAGGTGGTGGTTTTGGTGGCAAAACAACGATTTTTTCTGAAGCGCTCTCGCTAGCTCTTTCACGGAAAGCAGGTGGGCGTCCAGTAAAATTGGTAATGACAAGATCAGAAGTTTTACGAGCCACAGGCCCAACTGCTTCCGCCTCAATGGATGTTAAAATAGGCATGAAGAAAAACGGAAAAATGACAGCGGCTTCGGCAGTTTTCCGAATGCAAGGTGGGGCCTTTCCAGGAATGGCCCCAACAGGGATGGCATTAGAATGTGCATTTGCCAATTACCAGCTTCCCGCTGTCCACCACACTGGTTATGACGTGCTTTCTAATCGACCAAAATCGGCAGCCTACCGAGCTCCAGGATCCCCTATGGCAGCTTTCGCGGTAGAAAGTCTAGTTGATGAAATGTGCCGTGAATTAAAACTAGACCCAATCGAGGTCAGGCTTCTGAATGGTTCTAGAGAGGGAAGTAAGTCAAGTTTTGGACCAACTTTCAGAAAAATTGGTCTCATTGAAACACTGGAAGCAGCAAAATCCCACTCTAATTTAAAAATAGAACTTGGGCCTAATCAAGGAAGAGGAATTGCTTCAGGATTTTGGATGAACCATGGCGGCGAAACCTCTATCTCCATGGCTTTGGGAGAAGACGGAACTGTTACCTTATCAATAGGAACTCCAGATATCGGAGGAAGTAGAGCATCAATGGCTCTAATGGTATCTGAAACACTAGGAATTCCATATGAAGACGTCAGAGTAAATGTTGTTGAGACAGGTTCTTTGGGTGTTAATGAGCCCACCCATGGAAGTCGAGCAACTTTTGCTATTGGAAAAGCCGCAGTTGAAGCATGTAATGAGGCTATCAAAGAAATGTGCAGTCGTGCGGCTAACAAATGGGGTATTGATCCCGAAGCAGTCGATTGGTTTGATGGCGCCGCTCATCCATCAGGTCCCAATGCAGGTGACTTCCCTCCAATGACAATCAAAGAAATCGGTCGCCGAATGGGCCGTACTGGAGGGCCAATCTCAGGTCATCATGCAACCACATTTGCCGGTGCTGGAGAAAGCTTCGGCACACATGTCGTTGACGTAGAGGTCGATCCGGAAACTGGAAAAACAACAGTACTTAGATACCTGGTCGTTCAAGATGCTGGAAGAGCTATTCACCCATCTTATGTTGAAGGCCAATTCCAAGGGGGTGCAGCTCAGGGAATAGGTTGGGCTTTGAATGAAGAATACATATATGGAGAAGACGGTAGATTACAAAATGCTGGATTTTTGGACTACCGTGTGCCCGTCGCCTCGGACCTTCCAATGATAGACACAATAATTGTAGAAGTGCCAAGCGACAGCCATCCATTTGGTGTACGTGGCGTTGGAGAAACGGGAATAGCACCTCCACTTCCTGCAATTGCGAATGCCATTGCTGATGCGACAGGAAAACGCCTCCGTCACTTACCAATTTCCCCCCCCAAAGTTTTGAAAGCGATCAAGGAAGATAGCTGATGGCAGAAGTTAATCTGTGGTCAGGCTTACGCCAGTTCACTGATGGGGAATTAGTTGTTAAGGTCGAAGCAAATACCGTTGGCAAAATGCTCGACGAACTTATTTCTATTCACCCTAAGTTAGAGCCAATAATAGAGGCAGGTGTTTCTGTTTCTGTTGATGGAGAGATGATAGCAGGTGCAGACCACACTCCTATTCAACCTAACAGTGAAGTATTTCTACTTCAGCAATTCAAAGGTGGTTAAATTATTTTTCAATAGTTTTGGAAGCGGACACGCCATATGGTTATACCTTAGGGTCTGGGTTTTCTGTGTGCCCGTCCACAGCTATAATTTGCCCAGATACAAGCTGGGCTGAGTCTGAAGCCAAAAATACTGCCATGGCAGCGATGTCCTTTGCCTCAATAAAAGAATTTAAAGATGTACCAGCTTTGTATGCTTGCCGTACAATATCTGGCGTTGTATTCTTTTGAGCAGCCTCTCTTTCAATAACACCATTAATTCGATCTCCTTCTACGCAACCAGGCGCAATAGCATTTGTACGTATGCCAAATGAACCAGCCTCCATTGCTACTGTTTTCATGAGACCATGAATTGCCCACTTGCTAGCCGAATAGGGAGAACGGTAAGGAAAACCATAGAGCCCCGCAGTCGATGACGTAAATATAATAGCACCTTTGCCTTGCTTTTTCATCATTGGCAAACTGCCTTTTACTGATAAAAAAGCACCAATTAAATTAACGTCCAAACACTTTCGAAATGCCAAAAGATCCTGATCTTCAACGAGCTCGGTTGCCCCCGCCGTCCCAGCGTTTGCGCATAGAACGTCTAAGCCTCCCCACTTATTATTTATTGTAGAGAAGAGATCACCCATGGCATTTTCGTCGCTTACATCAAGCTTGGTCTGTTCCCAGTTTTTTGGACATTTTTTTAAATCGTTTTCTGAAACATCAATTATCCAAACTTTATAGCCCTCAGCATAAAATGCTTCGGCTAGAGCATAACCAATGCCTGATGCTCCTGCTGTCACCAAAACTCTTTGCATTTAAAACATTATGCCTTTCTAATATAGTTACAGCGTAGTTTAAAAATTTTTTATTATAAAGTAAGATCAAACTTAATCTGCGACTAAGGCACCACTACAATGTTACCGACATGTTTTTTTTCCATGAAATTTTTTTGAGCATTTTTAAGTTCAGACAAAGGAAAGACTTCAGCTAAACACGGCTTTATTTCACGATCTTCTATATATCTAATAATATTTTTGGCAATTGCCATTTCAGTTACTGTAGAACCTGTAAAAGTTAAGTCACGAAGATAGAAAGTCCTTAAATCGAGTTCAACCATCGGTCCAGCTATTGCACCTGAACAGGTATAGCGCCCTCCACACTCCAAAATTTCAATCAACTCTTTCCATAAGCTTCCCCCAACAACATCAGCAACTACAGAAATTTTCTCAGATTTAATTTCATCAACCCAAGAAGATGATGCTCTTGAAATTATGATATCAGCACCCAAATCTTCAACCAAAGAAGATTTTTCTGGTGTCGTCATAGCAATTACACGTGCACCTCTTCTTTTAGCAAGTTGTACTAGAGCACTTCCTACACCTCCCGAAGCTCCTGGAACTAATACAGTATCCGTATCCATCACGTTTGCGCGTGCTAACATTCCCTCCGCTGTCGTGTAACTACAACTAAAAGTTGCCAATTCTTCATCCGATAAATTAGAAATAATTTCTAATGCATTTTTTGAAGGGATAGCAGTGTATTGAGCAAACCCTCCGTCTCTTTCAGACCCTAAGTATCCAACTTTTTCGATATTTTCAGGATCATTTTCATCACGCACCCAATTATCGGTAATTACTCGCTGACCAATTCGAGACTTACTTACATTCTGCCCCACCTCTACAATGTATCCGCAGACGTCGGCTCCTTGAATCCTTGGAAAAGATATAGGCGTCCCACCCCAAGCTGGATCATCAGCAATATTTAAGCCTAGCTCTGTATCCATTGTTGGAGCATTGACATTCTTAGAATACCATCCCGTTCTAGTATTTACGTCTGTATTGTTTAGTCCACAGGCCGATACTTTGATTAGAACTTCATCTTCTTGCGGTTTAGGCGTTTTCCAAGTCTCAAACCATTCATACTTATCTAATCCACCATGACCTGTAAGAACCATAGCATGCATTGTTAATGGTATTTCATGCATGATTACAGCCCTCTCAAAATAATGGTATTAGGATAATATTAATCACCCAATATCTTGAGTACAATTAAATCCATTTCATTTATTCAATTTTTACGCCACGCAGCTGGACCGGATTTATGAACGCTAGCTCCAGTGTTATCAACAGCCACCAAAACTGGCATATCTTCTACTTTCAGCTTATAAATTGCTTCCATTCCCAAATCTTCAAACGCAACAGGTTCTGCCTCTTTTATTGCTTTTGATACTAGATAGGCAGCCCCTCCCACAGCAATAGCATAAACTGCTTTATGTTTTTTTATAGCCTCAATTGCTTCCGGTCCCCGTTCTGCCTTTCCTATCATTAATTTCAGACCAGTATCACCAAGAACTCGGTCGGTGAATTTATCCATCCTTGTTGAAGTTGTTGGGCCTGCAGGTCCTATAACTTCATCACCAACAGCATCAACAGGTCCGACATAATAGATCGTTTGATTTTCTAGGTTTACTGGTAAGACTTTTCCCTCGTCTAAGAAATTTACTATCCTTTTATGGGCAGCATCTCGTCCAGTGTAAATTGTACCATTAAGTAATAGTGTTTCCCCTATTTTCAAACTAGCCAAAGTTTCTTCATTAAGATTATCCACGTCTACCCGGCGCGCATTTTTATTTGCTTCATCAAGTAAAATCTCTGGCCACGCTGCTAAATCAGGTGTTTCAAAATTCGGAAGGCCTGTTCCATCTAAAGTAAAATGTAAATGACGCGTTGCTGCACAGTTCGGGATCAAACCAACAGGAAGCGATGCTGCATGTGTCGGAAAACTTTTTATCTTCACATCTAGTACTGTAGTAACACCACCCAACCCCTGAGCACCTATACCCAGAGCGTTCACCCTTTCATATATTTCAATCCGTAATTCTTCTGATTTGTTTTGAGGGCCGCTTTTTAACAAAGCTTGCATATCAAGAGGATCATTTAATGCTTTTTTTGCCATTGCCATTGCTCTGTCCGAAGAGCCTCCAACACCTATACCCAAAATACCAGGTGGGCACCAACCAGCACCTAGTTTTTCTACGGTATCAACAACCCAATCAGCAACTGAGTCTGAAGGGTTAAGCACAGCAAATTTTGCTTTATTTTCCGAACCGCCACCCTTTGCTGATACATAAACAGAAACAGTGTTTCCTGGAACAAGATCAACTGTCAGCAATGCTGGGGTATTATCACCACTATTTTTTCGTGATCCAATAGGATCTAAAACAATTGAAGCACGAAGTGGGTTCTTATCAAATTGGTATCCTCTTCTAACCCCCTCATCAACAACTTCTTGAAGGCTACGAGAGAAATCAAATTTTACATCATAGCCAACTTCTAAATAAACGTTAGCACTACCTGTATCCTGGCATATTGGGCGTCTTCCCATGGCAGCCATTCTTGAATTGACCAAGATTTGTGCCATTGCATCTTTTGCACTTTGGCTTTCTTCCCGTTCCCATGCAGACGATAGAGAAGTAACAAAATCTGGTGGGTGAAAATATGAAATATATTGAAAAGCATCAGCAATGCTTTCTACTAAGTCCTCTTCTCTGATCAAAGTCATGACCAGTTGCTCCTCGTTATATAAGTTGTCATCTTCAATAAAACAAAGATCTGTTGATACGCTACACACCCTAACATCTGTTTTACAAACAACAAGGTCGCACTAGGATAAAAAAGCTTTAACTGTCTGACTTATGATTATAGAGAAATAAATCTATCTTTCTAAGAAGATTCGAAGTTTTTGAATGGTTTATGGAGAATAACTTATGGAAAAATTAGACTTTTATATTAATGGCACTTGGGTGAAGCCAAACGGTGTTGAAACGCTTGATGTTATTAACCCTGCATCTGAAGAAAAAGTCACAAAAATTTCTTTAGGTGATGCAACTCATGTGAATGAAGCTGTGACAGCTGCAAGAAAAGCTTTCGAAACTTACTCTCAAACTCCAGTTGAACAGCGCATTGATTTACTTACAACAATTAGAGAGATTTACAAACGCCGCCTTGATGACGTTGCGGATGCAATCCAGACTGAAATGGGCGCGCCCACATACTTGGCTAAAGGTGCGCAAGCCATGGTTGGATTAGGACATTTAAAGGCAGCCATTCGCTCTCTAACCAATCATAATTTCGAGTATGAGCATGGTAACTTTATTATTAGGCACGAGCCAATCGGTGTATGTGGGTTAATCACTCCATGGAACTGGCCAGTAAATCAGGTTGTCTCAAAACTGGCACCTTGTCTTGCAGCAGGATGTACAGCCATACTGAAACCATCAGAAATTGCTCCACTCTCATCAATGATTATTGCTGAGATCCTTGACGAAGCTAAAGTACCAGCTGGAGTTTTCAACCTGGTCAACGGTATGGGACCCGTTGTGGGTGAAGCGATGTCAGCTCATCCAGATATTGATATGATGTCGTTTACTGGATCGACTAGAGGCGGTGTTGCAGTGGCGAAGGCATCCGCAGATAGCGTTAAACGTGTCAGTCAGGAATTGGGCGGTAAATCAGCTAACATAATTTTGGATGACGCTAATTTTGAAAAATCAATTCAGGCTGGAGTTGACTCTTGCATGAGCAATACTGGGCAATCATGTAACGCACCTACTCGAATGTTAGTGCCTGAGTCTCGAAAAGATGATGCATATGCTATTGCAAAAGATGCAGCTCAAAAAGTAATTGCCGGCGATCCTAAAAACGATAGTACAACCATTGGCCCTTTAGTAAGCGATGTACAGTTTAAAAAAGTTCAGAATTTAATTCAAAAAGGTATTGATGAAGGCGCCGAACTGTTAATCGGCGGAACAGGAAAACCAGATGGCTTGGAAAAAGGTTATTATGCCAAACCAACTGTATTTGCTGATGTGAAAAATGATATGGCAATATCAAAAGAAGAAATTTTCGGACCGGTCCTATCTATGCTTACCTATAAAAATATTGATGATGCGGTAGCAATTGCAAATGATACGGAATATGGTCTAGCAGCTTATGTATCAGGCGAAGATAAAGAAACACTTACTTCAATTGCTAGACGATTGAGGGCTGGGCAAATTCATGTAAATTATGGATCTGGTGGTGCTGATGCCCCTTTTGGAGGCTATAAGCAGTCGGGCAACGGTCGAGAAAAAGCAGAATGGGGCTTAGAAGAGTTTCTTGAAGTTAAAGCAATAATGGGAGCATAAACAAAACTTCAAGTCATATCTGGACTTAATCTCGCCATATAGGATTTGACCACGCTCTTTGGCCGCTAGCGTTTACAATAGTTATTCGTATCCAAGGGCTGTTTTTAAAGCGAGATAAAGGTACTTCAGTAGAAGTTAGTGAGTTACCATGTACGGCGACTGCTGCAGAACCTTGGCCTTGAACTATTACGGTACACACAGCGGTCGAAGAAATCTTGGCAACTTTGTCATTAACTTCAATATTTTTAAATTCTGGGCCCTGTGTTGAGTAGTATGCCCCTGCTTTTAGGGCTTTTATCAGATCCTCTTGTTGATTGAGTTCAGACTTTACCATGACCCAACCACCAAAGTGGTCTGGTTCATTAAAGTGGGAGTCATCGGTTGCAATTAAATCCAAGCAGTGCCCCTCGCTTAATAGTAAGTCAAGAGTATGAAAGCCATCAGGGCGATCGCAGCCTACCGCACATCCATGATTGTATACCTCTACTGCATGAGCAGAGGTAATGGATCTCGCATCATTAACAGTCATGCCAGACCACTGCGGGTGAGCAATTGCTACAAAGGCGCCGGCTTCAGCGCATCTTTTCGCTATTTCAGGACCCGTTTCCTGACCATCGACTGGTAAAAAATGCGGTGAATTGGGAGCTTGAAAGTCCTTAGGAAGGCCAACTGAAAGAATATGCCATAGCTCACCATTTTCCATCGAGCCTGAATGAACCTCAGCACCCAAAAGAGTTGTAAATCCCGGCTCTCGGTAATTTGAGGTATCGGTAATAGGGTAATTATATAAACCTACAAAATGGTCAGTTACGGCAAGGAAGTCATAGCCCTCGTTTTTGTAACGTAAACAAATATCTTTCGGCGAAAGGACCCCATCTGAATTAGTTGAATGAGAGTGCAAATTACCTCTCCAAAATCGTCCTTTGTTTTCGAATGCTGGCAGTTTCATTTACATTACTTCCAATTACACACACAATAGAATATCAAAAATTGTAACGAAATTATGAAATTCCTCATTAAAATAATCTAATTTAAAACATTTAAATTCACTGAAGGTTTCTTTTGATTATCTAGTCATGCCAGACATTTCCGTTATAATTCCCACCTACAATCGGGCGCACTTGATAAAAGATAGTGTTTCATCTGTATTGTCTCAAACACTCAAACCCACTGAAACTATTATCATTGATGATGGATCAACCGATGAAACGTGGCCTATTCTGAGAAACTTAGGCTTTTCGGTATCAGATAATAAAAAAAATACCTTACGTTATATTTACAAAGAAAATGGTGGCGTAAGCTCTGCTAGAAACGTTGGGATAGAATTAGCTTCTTCAGAATATATCGCCTTGCTTGACTCTGATGATCAGTGGAAACCCACTAAATTAGAAAAACAAATTTCCTCTCTTCAACAGGAAAATTTTGGGGCTAGGCTTAGTCATACTGATGAGGTTTGGATAAAAAATGGCGTCCGAGTAAACCCACATAAAAAACATTACAAAACTGGAGGGGATCTTTTCAAAAAATGTCTGGAAATGTGCTGTATATCACCCAGCTCAGCTATATTACACCACTCTGTTTTCAAGGACTATGGAAAATTTGATGAAAGTTTAAAAGCATGCGAAGACTATGATTTATGGCTTAGATATTGTGCTTTTGAAAAAACTCATTTTTTAGGCGAACAGCTCACCATTAAAAATGGCGGACATTCAGACCAATTATCCCAACTTTACTGGGGAATGGATAGATTTAGGATCTACAGCCTGGAAAAACTTCTACAAAACAAAAATTTAAGTCGATCTAATTATCAACTTACTCTAACAGAGCTTATTAGAAAGCTTAAAATATTGATAGGTGGATCCATCAAGCGTGGCAATATTGAATTAGCTGAAGAGTTGAATAAAAAAATAATTCACTTTCAGGGGCTATTAGAAGATGAGTGAATTTAAAGATCCTAAAAACTTTGCAATAGCCCAGTTTAACTTTTGTTGGGTCTTTGCCCTAAGAGCAGAAGCAACTCCAATAATCAAAGCCTTCAAAATGAAAATCTTAGATAATCAATCTTTGTTTCCAATTTATGTGAATGAAACAACAGGTCACGCTCTGATTATATCCGGAATTGGATCGATAAAATCTGCTGCTGCTGCTACTTTTCTCAAGAACTATTTACACATTAAGAACTACACAGCCTGGATTAATTTAGGCATAGCCGGTTTCTCCAGAGATCCAATTGGGGACATATATCAAGCTGTAAAAGTCGTATCAAAAGAAAGTGGAGCAGTCTTTTTCCCTGGGTTGAGGTTATCCAAACTTTTGCCAGCTGAAACATTAGTCACAGTCAGCAAACCAGAAAGTAAATATAATGAGCCAGTTTTATATGACATGGAAGCTGCTGGTTTTTGCGAATTGGTTCCATCTTTTTCCTGCAACGAATTAACATATGTTATTAAAATTGTTTCAGATACCACAAACAGCTCTTCTACCCTCATAACAAAAAATCTGGTCAGAGACTTGATCGAAAAACAATTACCAAAAATTTCAGCTGTTTTAGGCCAAATTGAAATTCTGGTACAAGAGGAGAAAAAACGTCTTTCGCTTCCAGACGAAGTCGAAGATTTCGAAAAAAATTTCAGGTTCACCGTAACAAGCAAACATCAATTTAGAGAAATCTATAGAAAGTGGAAGGTAATGTTCCCCACAAAAAGGTTGGATCCATCTGAATTTTTGAATTCTCAACCAAAGGACATAATATTGCAATTAGAGAAAGAAATCTTAATTAATGCTAAAAGTTGGACTGCGCTTTGATTGAAACAATTTTTTTTGAAGAACAGATTTTAGATCATCCGACAACTAAGCGTATCCGAAAAGCCTTACCTCGATCAACCTGGGTGCCAATAGAGCGCTACCAGGAATTATTTAATAAACGGCACCAAAACTTTAAATTGCAGAAAAAAAATCCAGCCCTAATTTTGGCAAAAAAACACGATAATTTCGTTTTACCGGTTCCGTCAGGTTTCGGAATGGACTCCCATAAAAACTTTTATTTCTCACACATGTACAACTGCCTTTATGATTGTAAATATTGTTTCCTCCAGGGGCTGTACTCCTCAGCAAATTTTGTGTTATTTGTGAATTACGAAGACTTCTTCCATTCAATTTCGGAAAAAATTTCTGAGTATAAAGGTAAAACCTTAACCTTTTTTTCTGGATATGACTGTGACTCGTTAGCCTTCGACAAGCTAAGTGGGTTTGCTGACCATGCTTTAAATTTTTTCGAAACTGTTCCTAATGTTGAGATCGAGTTACGAACCAAGAGCATTGCAATAAATTCACTTCTGCAGAGAAACCCTTTAGACAACTGCATCGTTGCTTTTAGTTTATCGCCTTCAAAAATTGCTAAATCAATGGATAGTAAAGCGCCAAGTATAAATAGACGCATTAGCGCAATTAAACAGCTAGCAGACGCGGGGTGGAAAATCGGTCTGAGATTCGACCCACTCATTTATACACCTGATTGGGAAAACCTCTATTCCTCTCTTTTTGTAGAAATACTTGATGGTCTGAATCCATCAATGTTGCACTCAATCAGTTATGGGCCACTTAGATTTCCAAAAAAAATGTATAAAAAAGCTGTAAGCCTTCATCCAGAACAGAAACTTTTTGCTTTTCCTATGGAAGAAACAAATGGAGTGGTATCATATGGGAAAAAAATAGAAACAGAAATGCATGATTTCTTAAAATCTGAATTAAAAAAATACACATCAGAAAATAAAATTTTTCATTGCACCGTATAAACAAACTAGAAAGATAGAGATATGAAAGCCGCATTAATATCTGGAAGTTCCAGCGGGATTGGTAAAGCAATAGCAGAAAAATTTTTGGAGAACGGAATAAAGGTAGTTGGGCTGGCTAGAGACCATAGTAAGTTCATACCAAATAAAAAAGATTACATTCCAATAGAGGCCGACTTATCCAAAGTAAAAAAGCTTCCAGAACTAGTGAAATCTATTCTAAAAGAGCACCCTGATATTGATGTTTTTATGAGTGGTGCAGGTTTTGGAGACTTCAAATCTTTGGAAAACTTTTCCAGCCTTCAAATTGAAAACTTTATAAATCTAAATCTAGTTTCTCACATCATTTTATGTCGAGCCATCGTCGCTCATATGAAGTCTCAAGGCAACGGAGATATTTTTATACTCGGGTCAGAGGCTGGGGTTATTGGCAAAAAGAAGGCAACACTTTATTCCGCTGCAAAATTTGGCTTGAGAGGATTTGCACAAGCATTACGAAACGAAGCGGGTCCAGCGGGTGTCCGTATTTGTTTAATAAACCCTGGAATGGTTAGAACTCCCTTTTTTGATGCATTAGAGTTCGAACCAGATGTGCTGGAAACCAATGCTATTGAAACAGAAGATATTGCAAAAATAGTGTTTGATTTTTTGGGAACCCGGCAAGGTACGATAATCGATGAAATTAACTTATCACCAGCGTCTAAATCATTAAGATTTAAAAAATCAGCAAATAAATAAACCAAAAGCCTTAAGGTTTTTTAGCTCGGATATGATGTGGACAATGTTCCCTACTCTTCAAAACTCCAACTAGCTTTTCCCATATTTCAACTTGGTGATCAATAAACTCTTTTCCATGGCGTATAGATAAACCTTCTCTTTCTGGACCCTTCAACCACTCCAATTCTTTTGCAGCAATACTTGAATACCAGGGATTTCTATTAACAAGCTCTACATCTACAAATCCTGCTTTTGAGAATGCTTCTTGATATTCCCCAGGTGAAGCCATTGCAAAGTCAAGACCCTCCGCTTTTATATACTCAGACATTTCGTGCGATGGCTGTCCAGCGTGACTTATTAACCAGTCAGATGCTGCAAAATGGCCACCTGGCTTCAAAACCCTAAATACATCTTCGGCTAAAGCAGACTTATCTTGAATATGTATGATAGAGTCCTTTGAAAAAACAACGTCAAAAGATCCATCTGCAAAAGGCAATTTCCCAGGAGAAACTAGTTCAATGCTAATTTTTTCTGATAGACCTGCTGCTAAAACAGAATTTCGAGCAGCCTCACAAACGGGTGGCTCTACATCGATGCCAACCACCTGCTTTGCGGAATAATCTTTTGCCATCAAAACTGCACAAGCCCCGGATCCAGAACCTATATCCAGAACACGTTTATCCTTGATTTGGATACCTTCGATCACTTTCTTAACTTCATCGGAACCCCCAGGCGACAAAAACCCATCGCCCCATAACTCTTCCAAAAACGAAATCACTTGGGAATTATACAATATTTCGTTGGACATTTTTTTTAACCCTTTGAAGCACTAAAATTTATTTATAGAAACTCAACCTTACAATAGATCATTAAACACTTTTAGACTCGCTTAGATACCTAAAAACCAAATATGCCACTAAACCACCTAAAATCTGTGCCATTATAAAAGGAACAGTATCACTGTGATGGATACCAGCGAACGTATCCGTAAATGTTCTTGCAATAGTTACTGCTGGATTTGCAAAACTAGTCGAAGAAGTAAACCAATAGGCCGCAGTAATATATAATGCGACCAGTGTGGCAACCGACTCTCTTTTATATTTCAAACCAAGTAGAATAGTTAACACTAACCCAAAAGCAGCTATGACTTCTGAGAAATATTGAGAAGAACCAGTACGAACGTTTGTAGAAAGTTGTATAATAGACATCTCAAACATAAAGTGTGCTAAGAAGGCGCCAAATACTCCCCCAATTATTTGAAAAAATACATAAAGTAAAAAGTCAGGTAAATTGATTTTTTTCATTATAAACATAATCAAACTAACAACCGGATTTAAGTGAGCGCCAGAAAGCTCACTAAAAATTATGATCAAGACATATAAGATCGCACCCGTAGAAATGGCATTAGCCAAAAGCGCCACCGCATGATTTCCCATTGAAAGGTTATCAGCCATGATGCCAGATCCAACCACCGTAGCGACAAGAAAAAGCGAACCTAAAAACTCTGAAACAAAAGCCCTCATAAAGTGTAAATACTATAACAAAAAGAAGACGCAAACTTTCTTTAAAATATTTTTATAAAAAATTAACAATTTAGCTATTACGGCTTAAGCCGCCAAGCTGCAGCCAAAAAAAATACTGCAAAAACTGGAAGTAACAAAGCTACAAATATCACCAAATCATAGGTGCCCAACTGCCAAACTAACGATCCGAACAAAGGAGCTAAAGCAGAACCTAAAACAAACCCTACAGCCAAAAGCCCAGAGATAATCCCAAAGTCATTACGACCAAGTAGACTTGAGATCACCGTAGGGCGGATAATGCTCAAAACCCCGTAGCCAGCCCCTTGAAAAGTAACAAAGGCAATTATTAGTCCAATTGACTTATTTCCAAAGTAAATTGACCAACCTGCAACAAACATTAAACCGAATGACACGGAACAAATTGAAAATACGGAAGCTTTTTTTTCTGATGCTAGCATTATTAAACGACCAACAACTTGCATAGGTCCAATAAATGAGGCCACTAAAACAGCCGTCCTGGCATCAAGACCCCGATCATAAAAAATTGGCAGAAGGTGGCTGATAACCATACCATGGTTTAGCGACATCAATGCAAAGGTTCCACCAAGGAGCCAAAATTTTGGTTTCTGCAACACAACTAAAGCATTCTTAAAGTTCTTAGATGGCTCTCTAGAAAAATCCTTTGAATAAGTGTTGAGTTTGTTTGTTGTTCGCCAAACTAAAGGCAAATTAACTATTAGAATGATAAACGAAAAAATTAATATTGCAGTTTGCCAACCAAAAAACTGTGTTAAAAAATGAGCACTTGGAAAGGCAATTGTGCCAGCAAATCCAGCTGCAAGTGTTACAAAGGTAATTGCGCGCCGTGCACCAATATCCAAAGTTTTAGTTAAAAAAGCAAAGCATGCCTCATATAGAGAACAAGACATTGCTATACCCATGAAGAACCATAAAACATAGAAATGCCAAATATGGTTTGCATGCGACAACAAAAATAAAGCAGAAAAAGCTAAAATGGTACCAAAGGAAAATGTGAATTTTCCCAAACCATTATCTATAAACCTTCCGACAAATGGAGCGGATATTGCGGCTACTACGAGAGATAAAGTATAGGCACCAGTTAAAGAAGTTTTAGAAAAGCCCAATTGTGCTTCCCATATGGGTAAAAAGGCCGGAAACGAGTAAAAATATGTAGCCCACGCTATCGTTTGGCTAATCGCAAACGGAAAAACGAATTGTTTCATTTGGATTTTAGAAAGTTCTGAATTCGCTTCGCTAATTTTTTGCATAAAAGCCTACCAAAAAATTTAGTATATGATGTAGCCTAAGATTTCTTAATAGATAAATTACTGGTGGGAAAGCCCCACATAGTAATTGAGAATCGATTTACTGAAAAGCAGCTTTCCGTTGCGCGCATTACAATCAAAAAGTGATTTTGTAACATTTTATCAATTTATTTAAGTTTTGCCGTTTTTAGAAAAAACATTATTCACGTATTTTTGTACGATCCTGATAAACCAGGTTCCTTTATGACCTAAAAATTGTAAATAAGGTACTGATAACATGGATACCCATAGCAGAGATTACATTGCTAAGTACGATGAAGATGGTTTTGTCTCTGGTCTGAAGGCCATGTCAGCAAAAGAGGCTCAAGACTTACGAAATTATGTCCAGTTTTTAGAGCAAGATCACAAAAATGGCGCTGGCGGTCATTCGTTAAACCAATTCTTTCGGGTGAACGGCCATATTGTAATTCCTAAATTGGCTGAAGTAGCAAAAACCCCGCAAATCCTTGACGTCATAGAGAACATACTTGGCCCTAATTTATTAGTTTGGTCTGTTGAATTATTTATTAAGGAATCCGGGGGTACAAAAACTGTTTCATGGCATCAGGATATAACCTATTGGGGCATGGGGGAGACAAACGACGAAGTAACCGCATGGATTGCTCTCACAAATGTGAATATTGAAGCGGGATGCATGCGCTTCTTGCCCGGTAGCCACAAAGGCGGTATTGTTTCTCATCATGATACTTTTTCACCAGAAAATCTTTTATCAAGGGGGCAAGAAATAAAAAATGTGAATGAAGATGAGGCAGTATTTGGCCCGCTTCTCCCCGGCGAAATGTCACTTCACCACGGACGTTGCTTTCATGCATCTGGGAAAAACACATCACCTGATAGGCGCATAGGTATCGCAATTAGATACGTAACGCCTAATGTCAGAGACCACGCACCAGGCCGCGACTGGGCTTTGCCAGTCAGAGGGGAGGCTCCAAGTGGCGGCTGGGATTGTATAGCGGAACCTCGTGGGCTTTTTCATCCCACTGACTTGGCTCTATATGATCGCATTCTTGCGGGTCAAAGTAAAACATTGGCGGCAGGAGCTGAAAATAAAGTTACGCTGTATTCAAATGGAGAATAAGTATGGACAAGCATGTTGATTTCACAGCTATGAAAGATGGGACACGCGAAGAATATGAGTTATTAGCGCGATTGGAAAAGCCATATCTTGCTTTGACCGCAGATCGAGTACTCGAAGAATTAAATAGAGCCGGTGAAACTACACTCGAAGGCTATAGAATTACCCGACTACAGCACGGATTGCAGTCAGGAACTCGCGCTCTTCGTGATGGTGCAGATCTAGATTGGGTAGTCGGCGCACTTCTACATGACATTGGGGACGGTTTAGCCCCACAAAACCATGATAAAATGTCGGCGGAAGTTGTCAGGCCATTCGTGAGGTGGGATGTTGCGTGGACTGTCGAGCACCATGGGATCTTCCAAATGCTCTATTATGGTCATCATTATGGCTGGGATCAAAACGCCAGAGATCAATTCAAAGATCATCCTGTTTTTGATAATTGTGCCGAATTTTGCGAAAGGTGGGATCAATCAAGTTTTGATCCAGAATATCCAACGGAAACACTAGACACATTTGAACCGATGGTTAGAGAGGTTTTTGAACGAAAAGCTTATTCACCAGAAATTATTAAAGAAGGTTTTGTTTCATCTCTAACTGGAAATGAATAGTCACTTAATGTTCTTTTTTTTCCTTATTACCAATCAACTGAATAATTATCAGCAATCCCGAAGATATAACTATTAAAATTGTCGATATAGCAGCAATTGTAGGATCAATCTGATCTCGCAAGGCTAGAAACATACTGCGGGTAATTGTTGAATTATCTCCTCCTGCAACAAAGAGCGAAATAATTATTTCGTCAAAAGATGTTAGAAAGGCAATAAGGGAAGCAGAAATAATAGAAAACTTAATTTGAGGTAAGGTAATCTCCCTAAAGGCCCGAAACCGTGTGGCACCTAAGGAGCGAGCAACCTTCTCCTGGTTCATGTCGTAGTTTTTCAGAGCACTGAATACTATAATCAATACAAGGGGCATTGCCACCAAAGAATGGCCCAAGACCAAACCAAAAACACTGCCAACTAGTTTAAATTGAACAAAGAAGTAAAAAAGACCAATTGCGACAAGTATAACTGGGACCATCATCGGCGAGATGAATATTGGAAACAAAATTTTACTAAGCCTAGAGTCACTATTCACCAAACCGTAAGCCGCCATTGTTCCAACTGGCGTAGCCACAAATATTGTTAGTACTGCAACCTTTACAGAGGTCCAAGTTGCCTGCATCCAATCATTAAAACCATTTTCAACTTTCCAAGCAAAAAAGTAATTCTCATACCACCTGAGCGACCACTCTCTAGGCGGAAATTCAAGATATTGGCTGGCTGAAAATGACATCGGGATCACCACCAGAGATGGAACAATCAGTAAGAATAAAATTATATATGAGAAAATATAAAGCCAGAGCCTGTCTTTTAAACGAATTTGAGTCTCAGAGACATTTTTATTCAAAAAACTCATAATCTTTACCTATTCCCAAGTTGGTCCATGGAAACTAGCTTTGAGGCAATAAAGAGAATTATCCCCGTTACAACAAGCAAGACGACACCAAGTGCACTGGCTGCTCCCCAACTAAAATATAGCTCAATATTACTGGATATTTTCATAGCAGCCATAATGACTTTTCCACCACCGAGTATTGCAGGTGTTACATAAAAACCAAGACAAAGAACAAAAACAATCAAGAGCCCCGCAAGCAAGCCAGGCAAAGAAAGAGGAAAAAATACTGTCCAAAAAGCTCGAGTTGGTGTAGCCCCCAAGCTTGACGCCGCCTTCAGTGTATCTTTGTCTATAGAACGCATGTTTGCGTACAAAGGCAAAATTAAGAATGGCAGCATGATATGCACCATCCCAATAAGTGTCCCAGTTGTGTTATGAACAATTTTGATAGGTTCACTAATCAATCCCATTTCAATCGCCATATTATTCAAAAGTCCCTTTTTTTGAAGAAGAACCAACCAAGCATAGGTTCTAACCAATAGGCTTGTCCAAAATGGAATTAGTACGCCAATCATACATATGTTGGCCCATTTTCGAGAAAGTTGAGACATAAAATAGGCAAGTGGGTAACCTATTGCAGCACAGATTATTGTTGTAAGTATGCTTATTTTAAATGTGGTTATAAAAATACGAATGTAAGCCTTGCTTTTCATCATACGTTCGTAGTTTTCAAATGAGAAACTCCCATCTCTTCCAATAAATGAAAGATAAAATAACCAACCGACAGGAATTACAATCAAAGCTGTCACCATAATCAGATATGGCAAAGTTAATCCAAAAAAGGTGAACCGCTCGTTCGCAGCAACTTTTTGTAGTCCTTTTTGGTTAAGTTTTCCCGCTTCAACAATTGTCATTCTCAGCTTACCACGTAGCTATCTGCAACCTTGAGCCCGATCGAGACTGTTTGGCCTACCTCTGGAAGAGCTTTTTGTGTCACGCTTTCATTTGGAACGCGAACACGAACTTCTTGCCCATCATCATTTGAATTGAGCTTTACGACCAAGAGCTGGCTCTCCCCTTGAAAAATAGAGTCGATTAATTTTCCAGAAAAGTAATTTGCCCCTTTAACTTTCTTATCAGCTAAAAATACTTTTTCTGGGCGTACTACTAAAAGATAATCACCATCTTTCTCAGCTTTTTCAGCCATAACAATCTTTTCGCCATTTAAGCTGGCTTTTCCATCGCGAATGGCAACAGGAAGAAGACTCGACTCTCCAATGAAGTCAGCAATAAAGTGATTATTTGGATGCTCATAAATTTCATTAGGTGTTCCAAGCTGCATAAGCTCACCATGATTTATGACTGTAATTCTGTCTGACATCGTCAGCGCTTCTTTCTGATCATGTGTAACATAAACTGTCGTCATGTTGAGAGCGTCATGCAACTGCCTAAGCTCTATCTGCATTTCCTCACGCAATTTCTTATCAAGCGCAGAAAGTGGCTCATCCATTAATAGTATCTTAGGTTTAAATACTATGGCTCTGGCAAGCGCCACTCGTTGACGCTGACCTCCAGAAAGTTCATTTATTCCTCTGTGTCCCAGCCCTTCAAGTTTTACAGTATTGAGTGCCTCCTCAACACTTCGCTTTGTTTCTGCTGCACTCACGCCACGCAGTTTTTGAGGATAGCCCACATTCTGTTCAACTGTCATATGCGGAAATAGCGCATAGTTTTGAAAAACCATGCCAATACCACGAAGATGTGGTGGCTTTAAAATAACCTCTTCATCTCCAAATTTTACACTGCCGTAATCTGGGTTGGTAAAACCTGCCAAAACCATCAAAAGGGTCGTCTTTCCAGATCCCGACGGTCCTAGAAGGGTCATAAATTCACCAGATTTGATTTCTAGGCTGACATCTTTAAGCGCATAAAATTGATCATATTTTTTCGTGACTTCACGAATAGATATATTTAGAGAAGTTTCATTCATTAATTTGTAATCACTGTATAAAGTCGCCCGAAGGATAATTCCTTCGAGCGCTTAGTTTCAATTGAGATGAGTAGATTATTCAGTCATCATTTCAGTATACATTTCAGCAGCTATTGTACGCCACTTAGCATACCAATCTTGGCTTATTGTAAGCTGATACTTCGCATTATCAGGATGACTGGGCATCATGCGAGCCCTAGATTCTTCCATTAGGCCAAGTTCATATACTTTTCCATTAGTCGGACCATAAGTAATGTATTTAGCAAATTCTGCCATGTACTCAGGCTTCATCATCTCTGCGATATACTTCATTGCCAAATCTTTGTTCTTTGCGCCTTTTGGAATTCCGTAGCCTTCCCAGTCCATAATACCAGACTGCCAATCATATGCCACTTTAGCACCGTCTTCTTTGGCAACATCAAATCGACCATTCCAGCCTGTGGTCATGTCAACTTCACCATCTTTCATTAGTTGAGCATGTTGAGCTCCAGAAGACCACCAAACAGCAATGTGGGGCTTGATAGATCTAATCTTATCGAGCGCTCTTTCTATTCCTTCTTCACTGTCCAAGACCTCATAGACTTGTTCCTTAGGAACTCCGTCAGCTAAAAGAGCTGTTTCAAGCTGACCATCAACCTTGTTTCGCATAGCACGAGAACCAGGAAACTTTTCAACGTCATAGAAATCAGCCCATGTTTTAGGTCCATTTCCCTCTCCATAAGTTTCAGTGTTATACGCTGCAACCACAGAGAAAATATCAGCACCAGCACAATAATCACTATACATTCCAGGCAAGTGATTACTTACATCAATTACTGAATAATCTAGTTTTTCTAAAACGCCTTCTGCGGCGCCTGAAGCACAGCTACCGGCTCCGCTTGAAAAAATATCAAACTTATCAGCGCCAGATTTCACCATGAGTTTTACATCAGAAATACCACCATAAGTATCTTCTTTCACAGTAATGCCCATTGCCTTAGCAGCAGGCTGAAAAATGCCCAGTGACTGCCCTTTTTGATATGCACCACCCCAAGAAACAATTCTTAGTGTATCGTCAGCATAGCTAACGGCAGCAGAAAACATTAAACCAGCGGCGGCAAGGCCTCCAATGGCTGATTTCATAATAGTTTTTTTCATAAAATTCCCTCCCTATTACTATATTCATCACTGAGACTGCACTGAGTCGGGTAATTTAAGCAACAAAAGTTTATGAAATTGACGTTTACCTAGCGTTAACTATTTGTCTTTTGTCACGCCAGCGATACCAGGAAACTACCGCAGGAAGAAACCATGGGTTTCCTGTGTAAAGAGGTTTTGTTGGGAAAGGCAGGTCATCAAACGCCGTCTTTCCTTCAGCCAATCCCAAAACTTTTTGGCCCAATCTCATACCCAGATAACTTGCCATCGATACACCTGAACCACAGTACCCCATAGAATAATATATCCCGTCATGACATCCGGTATGGGCCAGTTCATCAAAGGTATAAGCAACGGTTCCAAACCACGAGTGGGTCACTTTGATATCACTTAACTCTGGAAAAATCCGAACGAGATCATTGTGAAGTTTCGGACCACTTGATGCTGTGTTAGTTTCTTTAGCCGAAACGCGCCCACCGAATAAGACTCTAGTACGATCAGGCGAGGGTCGATAATAATAGACGACTTTACAGGTATCAGTTATATTTCTGTTTGTAGGAAATAATTTATCCATCAAGTTTTTTTCTATTGGCTCCGTCGCAATAATGTAGCTTCCAATTGGGATTACTCTTCGTCGAAGCCATGGCGTTATTGGGCTAGTATATCCATTGGTAGCAACAACAAGATCTTTACAATCGATATTCCCTTTTGATGTTCGAACTCTAAAACCTTTATCAAGTTTTTCTATATGTTGAGCTTCACAGTATCCTACAACAGTTGCACCAGCCTCAATTACACGAGACAAAAGTCCGCGATGGTACTTGGCTGGGTGCACTGAAGCATGCCTCGGAAATACCACACCTCCATGATAAATATCCGTTCCCAGCTCTTTATGTTGCTCTGCTTTGGGAACAATTTCCGTTGGTATGTTTTCATACTTTGTAAGTTTTTCAGCGTCTCTGGCTATATCATCATAGTGTTCTCCAGAATGAGCAGCATGGAAACGACCAGCTCTAAGAAAGTTACAGTCAAGTTTTTCCTTAGTAACCAGCTCCTCAATCCAGTCTAATGCGTTAACGCCTTCTTGCCTCATTGCACTAGCCTGAGACGCCCCAACTTTTTGAGTTAATTTTTCAAGCGACGGTTTAACGTGCGTACTTATTTGACCTCCATTTCGAGTACTACAACCATATCCCGGGTAGCCACTTTCAACGACCATAACATCGCGACCACCTCTTGCTATTTCGAGCGCAGCATTCAAGCCCGTATACCCAGAGCCAATGACTAAAACATCAACCCTACTTTTAATGTCACTGGATACACCTGAGGTCTGGGGTGAGTCATCGAGCCAGTATGATGTGTCTTTCCAATCTGCTGCCCACATATCGTGATCCCTTAAATTCTAGATAATTTTAAGTATAAAAAGAAAACCCTAACCAAACTTTAACTTGCTTTGATAAAAATGCAAAAATTTATATTTGCTATTCTAAATTACTAACTTGATAGATCGACTTAGACAGCCATTCATCATTAATTTCAAAGCCCCAGCCAGGATCACTTTTTATAGAGACGCACCCATCCTCAATATCAAACAGACTATTTTTGAATAAGTTTTGTTGCCATGGATAGTAGTCTGCTCCCTCAATTGAAAACTCCAAATATTTCCCTGCGTTTGGAATTGCTTTCAACAAATGCATTGTAAAGAGTGTTACGAGGGATAGGTTTGCACAATGCGGCGTCACCGGTAGACCAGCGGATTTTGCAAGTTCAACAATTCTCATCGTTCGAGCTATTCCGCCCAGATATAAAATATCTGGCTGAACGATATCAACAGCTCGCATATCAATCATTCTTTTCCAAGTCGGGATATCACAATCCTGTTCACCACCCGTAACATCAATGTTAAGAGTATCAGTTACAGTCTTAGTTTGTTCAAGTTCCCAGTAAGGGCAAGGTTCTTCGAAATGACAAAACCCATTATCTTCAAGCATGTGACCGACTTCAATTGCTCTATCCGGTGAATAACAGCTATTTGCATCAATTAGCAGAGACGCATTGTCTCCCAAATATTTACGCATAGTTGGAATGATTTCTTCAGTTCTTCCGGGCCACTCATCTTCGTTACGACCTACTTCAGCTCCAGCTCTTACTTTAAAAGCATCATACCCAAACTCGCCCTGCAGTCTCACAAGACGTTCAGCTTCCTCTTTTGGCGTGATGTCGCGCTTCATTGAAGAAGCATAAGCTCTTAATTTACCCGGCGTTCCTCCCAAAAGTTCAACAACAGGTTTTTGACTTTGTTTGCCTCTTAGGTCCCAAATGGCAGTATCAAATCCACCTATTGCCCTTCGTAAATAAGACCCTGGAAATTTATGTTCTCTCTCCGTGACCAAATCAAGCAAGTCATCCAAATCAGAGATTTGAACACCCAAAACCCAGGGAGCCACCTGCCGATGTAAGACCTGACAGGTAATATCTGAGTGATAAGTGGAAACCTGGCCCCAGCCCTGTGCGCCTATTTCGTCAGTTACACGCACAAAACCAACGAATTCGTTACAAAAGGTCTCTATCGAAGTAATCCTTATCATTTCTGAAATCCTATATTTTTTGTTCAGCTAATATAATATCAGCAGCTTTTTCTCCCACCATAATAGAAGGAGCATTGGTATTACCTGTTGTAATTCTTGGAAAAATTGAAGCATCCACAACTCGAAGGCCATCAATTCCATGTACCTTAAGACTTTCGTCTACAACCGATGAGGAAATATCTTTACCCATTCGGCAAGTACCACATTGATGAAAAACTGTTCCACCTTCACTTCTTGCAAAATCCATAAAACTTTTGTCATCATTAAAACCTGACCCAGGAGAAAGTTCTTCTTCAACAATATCTTTCATTGCTTTCGTTTTTAAAAATTTTCTCATCAAATGCATTCCAGATATCATGACTTTTTTATCTTCCTCTGTAGACAAATAATTTCCAATGAATTTTGGACTTTCGAACGGATCTGAAGATTTAAGAGAAATCCAACCTTCACTTGTAGGTTTTGTCGGATTAAAGCCAAGCCTAACCGCAGGATAGGGATCAGGGCTCATAAGGGGACGCTTGCCGTGTGGCGCTGTAGAGTAGCTCAAAGGTGAAAAATAGAGTTGCAAATCAGGAGCTTCTAAAGAGGGATCAGACTTCACAAAGCCACCCGCTTGGTTCAAGCTCATTGCAAGTGGACCAGACTTAAAAAATAAATACTCCAACCCTACCAAAAATTTACCCAAAACTGGTCGAAGTTTTTGGTTAAGAGACGGACGATTTACCGCCAAAGTGAAATCTACTCCAATATGATCCTGCAGATGATGTCCTACGTGTGGCATGTCTTGCAAAACAGAAATACCATGCGGTTGTAATTCATTAGCGGGGCCTAAACCTGAAAGGTACAATAGGTGCGGCGAATTAAGAGCTCCCGCACTTAAAATAATTTCTCCATCTGTTAAAACAGTAGTTTCTCTATTCCCTTTAGAGAAACACACACCTATTGCTCGCCTACCGTCAAAGATCAGTTTTGTAACGTGAGCATTCGGTATGACTTTCAAATTTCTATTGCTATTTCTTTTAGATATGTAAGCACTGGCGGACGAGACCCTTAGCCCATCGGCTATTGTTGTTTGATAGACAGATACGCCTTCCATGTGGCTACCATTATAGTCTCTATTTAAAGGAAAACCTAATTCTTGACCCGCTTCTAAATATTTATTTGTTAATGGATGAACATCACGTTCAACATTGGAAACGCCAACTGGACCAGAACCGCCCCTTGCTGAGGAACTCTCACCTTTCCAAGCCTCTATCTTCTTAAAAAGAGGCTCGACATTGCTCCAACTCCAACCTGGAGCCACTTTTGCCCAATCTTTAAAGTCATTTTGGTGCCCACGCACATAAACCATGGCATTGATAGCACTTGAGCCACCTAAAACCTTTCCTCGGGGCCAATACATTCTGCGCCCGTTCAACTCAGCTTCCGGCTCTGTTTCATATTTCCAATTAAACTTCTGATCGTAAAATAGAGAGCCATAGCCCAACGGGACTTTTATTTTCAAAGATCCATCAGAAGGCCCAGCTTCAAGAAGAAGTACTTTGACCGATGGGTTTGAAGACAGTCGACCAGCTAGTGTGGCGCCAGAAGATCCACCACCAACGATAATATAATCGAAATCGCCCAATTTTCCCTCTTCATTAGCCAAACGGTGTTTATTCGATACCACCTTAATCTAATCAAAACATCAATTCATATATCAATCATTGGATGGATAACGTTGACTAGCTTCTAGAACATTAAGGTCCATGTGATTTCGCATGTAACGCTCCGATGCCTGTTTCAACGGTTGGAAATCCCATGGATAGTATCCACCTTTGCGTAAAGCTTCATAAACTATTTTTCGTTTTGCCTGACTTTCGCGCACATCAAGATCAAATCTTTCTAAATCCCAATTCGATTGTCTAATATTTCTAAAAGCCGCGATAGTATTTTTATAATCGATTTCATTAGCTAGATTGTTCAATTCATTCGGATCTTTTTCCAAATCAAATAACTGCTCAGGATCCATTGTACAGTAAGTATATTTCCATTGTTCTGTGCGTATACCAACCATGGGTGCGTGACTTGCCTCTGCAGCATATTCCATAAGCACTGGATTTTGCCTTTTTTGTCCTTGCATAATGCCACACAAACTCTCTCCCGTTACCCAAGGAGTAACTTCCGACATAGTGATGCCTGCTAATTCACAAATAGTTGGGCAAAGATCAATTGTTGAAACAGGGGTATCTATTGTGTCCGTTAGCATTTTAGAAGCAGAGATCATTAATGGCACTCGGGCAGATCCCTCAAAAAATGACATTTTGAACCACAGCCCACGCTCTCCCAACATATCCCCATGATCAGAGACGAAAATTATAACAGCTTCTTGGTCAGTCTCTTCCAGTGTTGTTAATAATTCGCCAATTTTATCATCTAAATAGGATATGTTTGAGAAATAAGCGCGCCTAGATTTTTCTATCATCTCATCATCTATTCGATAAGACCGCCAGTCATTTGCATCAAATATACGCTTAGAGTGGGCATCATGATTTTCGTAAGGAATTGCGTTCACCTCCGGTAAAAGGTGCGAACAGTTTTTATATAGGTCCCAATATTTTTTTCGTGCTACATAGGGATCATGTGGATGCGTAAAACTGACTGTCAAACACCAAGGTCTTTTATCATTACCCCGTGCTAAATCATAAATTTTAGTTTTGGCATTAAATGCAACTTCATCATCGTATTCTAGTTGGTTTGAAATTTCACCAATCCCGGCACCGGTCACAGAACCTAAATTATGATACCACCAATCAATACGCTCACCTGGCTTGCTATAGTTAGGAGTCCAACCGAAATCTGCAGGATAAATATCAGTTGTTAATCTTCCCTCAAAACCATGGAGCTGATCAGGTCCAACAAAATGCATCTTACCCGACAAACATGTTTGATACCCTGCCCGACGTAAATGGTGGGCATAAGTTGGAATTGTAGAAGAAAACTCGGCCGCATTGTCATAAACACCATTTTGAGAAGGAAGCTGACCTGACATAAAAGCCGCACGACCGGGCGCACATAAGGGGCTTGCGGTATAGGCATTTCGGAATCTAGTCGAATTAGAAGCTAAACGCTTCAAGTTTGGAGTGTGAAGCCAATCGGCTGGTCCATCGGGAAACAAAGTACCATTCAATTGATCAACCATAATTACTAAAAAGTTGGGTTGTGATGTCATATTAATTCCTAAAAAAACTGATCAATTTAGCTTATAAGCTTTAGGGCGAAGTTATCGGCGGTGGCTTTCTGCGAGCGCCTGAAATTGCATTTCCAGCGATTGCTAACAGCAAAACCAGTCCACCAAAAAGTGTGTTGAAGGTGGCGACCTCACTTAGAAATAAATAAACCCAAAGAGGCCCTAGAAGAACTTCAGCTAATGATAATAATGTAAGTTCTGCAGCGGGCAAAGTTTTAGAGCCAAGCGTATATAGGACCAAACCTGCTCCAACTTGAAACACTCCCATGCCCATAGAAATGCTAGTATCATTTACTGAAATTTGGAATGACAAGCCGCTGAGTAGGCAAATACTTGAAGTAATAAAAATTGCAAAAATTCCAGACAAAAATACGGCAGGAAGCATTTCTCCTGACCGTCCCCAGCGTAATGCGACGGTAAAGACTGCAAACCCAAACGCCGATCCCAACGCTGCTAAATTTCCTAAAAGTGCTGAACCTGTGGATTTATCTTGAACCATTATACCAATGCCAAGCATTGCAAATAATATTGAAATCCATGTAACCTTTCTTACTTTTTCACGCAAAAAAATCCAGCCAAGTATTGCAGCCATGAAGGGAGCAGAAGCAAAAAGTAGCATCGCATTTGCAACGGAGGTGGATTGTATTCCATGGATACCTCCAGCATATGCTCCAACCAAAGCTAACCCCGCAATGCAAGCTGGTAGACCTGCCGCTCTGACTATTGTGAAAAGATTTCCACTTGATCGCAGATAAATTACTATTGCCAAAAAAAGACTTAAACTGATCGATCTATATAAAAGTATCTGCCAAACCGTAGCTTCATCTATCATTCTGATCCCAAGTCCAACAGTCGACCATAGCACGCCCGCCATAAATACAAATAATAAGCCGCGCCGCGCCTCGCTTTTGTAACCCAGATCCTGTACTTGCTTCATTTATAATCCATTCACGCAATCACTGAACTTTAACCGAAACAAAAATTGTAAGACATCTAGTTCGCGACATTCAGAACAGTCGTTTTCATAAGATAAATTAAGCCTTGAGATAAAATTAATCATCCATAAGGATGTTCGATAACGATAAGTTGGATACTTCAAATTAAAAAAGGGCTGCAATCATGGAGAGTTTTTGATGTCAAAAACATTTCCTAGGAATATGAAAACTCTGCCACCAGCTGCGACAAGCGCGCAGGGATGTTATATCTATGACAAGTCGGGCAAATCTTATTTAGATGGCTCTGGAGGTGCGGCCGTTTCATGTTTGGGCCACGGAGATCCGGACATTATATCGGCAATTAAGTCACAAGCTGATCAATTATCTTTTGCGCATACAGGTTTTTTTACATCTGAGCCTGCTGAAGAGCTTACAGAATTACTCATCAAACATGCTCCGGGTGATTTAGATCGTGTTTACCTCGTTTCCGGTGGATCAGAAGCAACTGAAGCAGCCATTAAACTTGCTCGACAATTTCATATTGAAAACGGAGAGCCTGAAAGAAAAAACCTGATAGCACGCAAGCAAAGTTATCATGGCAACACTCTCGGTGCACTAGCCGCAGGTGGTAATGAGTGGCGGCGCAAACAGTTTTCACCTTTGTTAATAAATGTAAGCCACATTTCACCTTGTTATGAATATATCCTTAGAGAAGAAACCGAGACAGCCTACGAATATGGACAGCGCATGGCTCAAGAACTTGAAGATGAAATTCTTCGGCTTGGTCCAAAGTCTGTGATGGCTTTCATGGCTGAGCCTGTTGTGGGCGCGACGCTTGGGGCGGTCCCAGCAGTTGATGGGTATTTTCAAAAAATCCGAAAAATTTGCGATCAATATGGTGTACTGCTTATCTTGGACGAAGTGATGTGCGGAATGGGTCGGACAGGATATCTATATGCTTGTAATGCTGACAATATTGCACCGGATATACTTTGTATCGCTAAAGGCTTAGGTGCTGGATACCAGCCAATTGGGGCAATGCTTTGCACCTCTCAAATCTATGAATGCATAGAAAATGGAAGTGGCCTATTTCAGCATGGGCATACTTATCTTGGACATCCGGTTGCAGCAGCTGCAGCTAATGCAGTTATAAAAAAACTTATAAATAACGATTTAGTGAATCGCTCTGCAGAAAAGGGAAAAAAGTTATCAAACATGCTTGAAAGCAAATTTTCTCAACACCCAAATGTGGGGGATATTCGTGGTCGAGGCTTATTTCAAGGCATTGAGTTTGTAGAAGATCGTGAAACAAAGAAATCCCTAGACCCAGATCTAAAATTTGCGACTAAATTAAAGATAAATGCCTTTGATGCCGGCTTAATCTGCTATCCAATGTCAGGAACAAGAGACGGAAAAAACGGGGATCACGTTCTTCTTGCCCCGCCATTCATTATTGAAGACAGCCAAATAGATGAGCTTGTTGAAAAGTTAGACAGCGCAATAATAAAAACTTTAGGATAATGCATGTGAAAAAAGTTATTTTTGAAAAAGATGGCCGCATAGGTCGGATCACCCTTAACCGGCCCGACAAATTGAATGCGATAGATGATCAAGTCCCCGGCCAGCTGCAAGATGCTGTGCTTGAAGCGGAGGATGACTCCGATATTCACGTGATTGTTCTTTCAGGTAAAGGTAAGGGTTTCTGTGGTGGTTATGATCTTGGTGCTTATGCGGAAAACCAAGGACAAAACAATGTGTATCAAGGGGAGAAATGGGATCCTCTCATCGATTATAAATTTATGTGGAATAATACACAGAAGTTTATGTCACTCTGGCGATGTCCAAAGCCAGTCATTTGTAAAATTCATGGCTTTGCAGTTGGGGGAGGTTCAGATATCGCACTATGTAGCGATATGATTTTCATGGAGGAAGAAGCCAAAATTGGCTATATGTCTACACGTGTTTGGGGCTGCCCATCGACCGCAATGTGGGTATACAGGATTGGAGCCGAACGCGCTAAAAGAGTTTTGTTTACTGGCGACCAAATAAGTGGCATTGAAGCCGCCAACATGGGCCTTGTTTTAAAAGCTGTCCCCAAACATATGCTAGATGATGAAGTTGAGGCAATGGCACAGCGGCTAGCTAGTGTGCCGATCAACCAGTTGGCTATGCAAAAGATGGTGATCAATCAGGCAGTGGAAGCAACT
>NZGN01000030.1:0-33682 GCA_002691045.1 Marinovum sp. | reverse complement strand
TAAGAAATCGGCAGCGGTCTATGACCAGACCTCTTTGTTTATAGGATCAGTCGGCACGCTAGCGCTCATTACAAAAATCACAGTAAAGCTTCATCCTACTCCAGAATTAATAACTTCTGGAGTAGTCGCATTTGATACAATAAATGATGCTGTGCAGGCGGTTCAAGATATTTCATATATGGGCATACCTATTGCGCGCCTTGAATTCTTAGATGAAAAATCAGTTGAGGCATTTAATGCGTATGCAAACCTGAGTTTGCCAGTAAAACCCCATTTACTTTTTGAGCTACATAGTTCAGAGATTTCTGCTAACGAAGATATCAAAAGCTTTAAATCTGCTTGCTCCGAATATGGAGGAATAGATTTTAAATGGTCTACTAAAGAGGAAGAAAGAAAAGAACTTTGGGCACTGCGCCACAAAGGCTACTATGCAATTTTAGCCTCAGCACCTGGGAAAAGAGCAATAGTAACCGACATATGCGTTCCCCAGACAGAATTGGGTAAGGCCGTATCGGAAACCCAAAAAGACATAGTTAATAGTGGAATAGCAGGGCCAATTTTAGGCCATGTTGGCGACGGTAATTTTCATGCTATTCTACTGATAGACCCTGAAAATCATAGAGAATTAAAAGCTGCCAAATCTGTAGCTGCCAAAATGGCAAAATTAGCAATTAGACTGGGTGGCACATGCACTGGAGAACATGGAATAGGCATGGGAAAAATCGATTTTATGGCGGACCAACACGGTCATGGATGGAATGTTATGGGAAACATAAAAAAGTCATTGGATCCTTATAACATAATGAATCCTGGAAAAATAATTAAACGAAATTAGCTAGGCCTTTCAAGCCCCAGAAATTAAAACTCGCGAAGCTTCACGAGCTTCATCTGTAACCCTGTCACCAGAAATCATACGAGCTATTTCTTCTATACGGTTTTTGCCACTAATCTCATTTACATGAGACAACGCACTTTCATTTTTTGTCTCCTTAGAAACCATGAAATGTGTATCTGCAAGTGCAGCGACTTGGGGGGAATGTGTGACTGCTAAAACTTGAGCGTTATTTTCTGCTAGTTTCAAAAGACGTCTACCTACTGCATCGGCTGTGGCGCCCCCAACTCCCCGATCAATTTCATCAAATACAATTGATCCAGCCTTTTGATCGCTTGTCAAACATACCTTTAAAGCAAGAAGGAAGCGACTTAATTCACCCCCTGAAGCAATTTTCATCAATGGATCAAATTTACTTCCTGGGTTGGTAGAAATCGTAAACACAGCGTTATCTTTACCCAACTCGCTTGGACTTGTCTGTTGTATTTCAGTTTTAAATCGCGCTCTTTCCATTTTTAAAGGTCGAAATTCTTTTTCGATCATCTTATCTAAATTAGAGGCAGCTTTTTGCCTTTCTAATGATAGATTTTTAGCCATTTTGTTGAATTCACCAAGTTTTTCATCATAGCTTTGCTTTAATTGCTCAATATTATCACTACCAGTTTCTATCAAAGATAATTTGTCCAAAAAGCTTTGCTCTAGCTCAGGAAGTTGATCAGACAAAACTTTATGTTTTCTAGAAAGTCCCCTGATCAAAAACAAACGGTCCTCAACTATTTCTAACTCTTCAGAGTTAAAACTCAAATCAGAAAGTGTATTCTCTATGCCAGACTGCGCTTCTAGAAGCTCCAAATGTGCTCTCTTAAGAGAGCTAAGGGGATCATCTAATACATTGCCTGCCTGAACAGTCGCTTTTTCTAACCAACGTATTGAGTCATTCAATTGACCTTCTGCTCCCTCCCTTCCAATGAGATTACCAGCTTGAACAATATTATCTCTTATAGTTTGAGCATTTTGCATTAATCTTCGCTTAGTATCTAGCTCCGCCTCCTCGCCAGGATAAGTCCCCAAATCAGAAATTTCTTTAAGATTATCCTTAATCAAATCCTCTTCTTCAGAAATTTCTTGATTTCTTTGAATGAAAGTCTCCAACGCCTTTTGATTTTCTTTTAAGTCAAGGAAAGCCTGTTTAACCAAAGTTAATAAAGGTTCCAGCTTGGCAAATTGATCTAAAAGTTGCAAATGCCCCTTAGGATCTAAAAGACCTCGCTCATCATGCTGCCCATGAAATTCAATCAAATTATCACCTAAAATACGCAAAAACTCAGAAGAAACACGTTTCTCATTAACCCATGCTGATTTTCTACCATCAGAGAAATTTACTCTTCGAAGTAACAATTCTTCAGATTTTGAAATATCTGCTTCCTCAAGAATTTGCTGTACTTGGCTATCTTTTTTTATTGAGAAAACAGCCGTAACCTCTCCTCTTGATGCGCCATTTCGCACTATCGAAGCTTGACCTCTTGCTCCCAATACAAATCCAAGACAATCAAGTAAAATAGACTTTCCCGTTCCTGTTTCGCCCGTAAATGCGTTAAGACCAGAAGAAAAATTAAGAGATAAATGCTCTATCAATAAAATATCTTTGATTTCGAGCTCACAAAGCATGAAGTTTTATAACCACTGGCCTTTGACAACTTGCCGATATATTTGGCTAAGCCAACTGTTTCCTGAAGATTTTGGTTTTAAACCCTTACTGCTCAATAATTCGAAGCTTCTCTCATACCATTCATTTGATTTATAATTATATCCAAGAATTGCACCCGCAGTTTGAGCTTCATCAGTCAATCCTAAACTCAAATATGCTTCGACAAGTCGATGCAAAGCTTCAGGAACTTGTGATGTTGTTGAGAAATCCTCAATAATACCTCTGAATCTGTTAATAGCAGACACATAATGCGAACGTTTCAAGTAATATCTACCCACTTCCATTTCTTTGCTGGCTAACTGATTTTTTAAAAAATCAAATTTTATTTGAGAACTCGAAGCGTACTCACTGTCAGGATAATCTTTTATAATTAATTCAAAAATTTTAAGTGCTTCTTGAGTAAGTTTTTGATCGCGACCAATTGCTAAAACTTGATCATAATAACTTATACCTATTAGATAGTAAGCATATGGTATATCCTTGTCTTTTGGATGAAATTCTATGAATCGATTTGCTGCGCTGACTACATTTTCATATTCTTTATCTTTATGAAAAGAGTAAACTTGCATAATTAATGCCCTTTTTGCCCAGTCAGAATAGGGATATAATCTTTCAACTTCCTTAAATTTTTCGGCAGCATCGTTATATCTTCGGCGAAGTAATTCTCTTTCGCCAGAATTAAAGATTTCCTCTGCTGCTTTATCTTCAGAAACACCAATTCCAATGTTATTTTGGCTGTCTGAACAACTTGAAAATAGCAAAGATATAAGTGCAAAAATCAAGAATAATACGTGACTTTTGAACGAACACATTTAAAAATTTCTCCAACAAAATTATGTTAACTAAAAAGAACTAGTTAGTCCTTAACATATAATAAATTTTTGAAAAACTACTAACAGTAACAACAAAACCTTCGTTTTTAAGCTACTTTACAAACTTCCGATAACTGCACACCGCTTCCAGGCAGTATATTAATAGTCTCTTGGTCACAAGAAATTATCTCAAAGTTTCCTGGATCTGAAAACAAACTTTTAAGAAGACCGTGAGTTATTCCATGTCCAGCTCTGTATCCAATATAATGACCAATTATAGGATAACCAGCCAGTGCAATATCTCCTAACGCATCCAACATCTTATGCCTTACCGGCTCATCGGAGTATCTTAAGCCACCTGGTGACAAAACGTCTTTTCCATCCACAACCACCGCATTGTCATAGCTCCCACCAAGCGCCAATCCTTTTGCCCTCATAGCCTCTACTTCAGAATACCTACAAAATGTTCTACTGTCACAAAGTTCACGTATAAAGGAACCATTAGACATATCTAGGGTTTTACTCTGAGCCCCAATGACTTCCTCTGAAAATTGAATGGAAAAACTCATTCTAGGACAGTCACTTGGTTCAAACTTTGCCCAAGCAATGTCTTTGTTGTGACTGACTGTTTTGAGAATTCTAACCGCTTTTAACGGACGGTTTTGAAGTTTAATCCCCGTTTTCAAAATTTCTTTTACAAATGTTACTGCGCTGCCATCAAGTATTGGCACCTCAGGACCGTTTATTTCTATTAAAGCGTTATTTATTCCACACCCAGCCAAACCTGCCATTAAATGTTCAACTGTTAAAATACTGATGCCCTGTGAGTTTGTTAAACGTGTACACAGCTCGCTGTCAGCTACATTCAACCAAGACGCCTCAACAGTGTTATCACCTGAAAAGATATCAGTTCTTTTAAAGCAAATGCCAAAATCCGCATCCGCTGGATGCAAAGTTAATTTTGATTTTTTGCCTGTGTGTAAACCTATTCCTTCAAAAAGGATCGGTTTACTTATTGTCGTTTGCAAAACAAAACTCCAAGATGAACTAAAAATCTTTCTAACTGCCGACTTGATATTACTCAGCTGGTCGTAAAGCAATAAACTCTTTGTGACCGTTTGTTACATATTCCTGCAGATCAGAACGTTAGTGATCAATAGGGAACCAAGTCCAATTAAAATAAAGTTAGAAATTAATTAGCTTGCCTTCGCAAAAATGCCGGAACTTCCACCTTATCTTGCTGATTTTCAACCTCGTCTGTCGAGTTAAAATTTGGTTCTTTTCTTGATTCTGAACCTGTATCCAAACTTTCACTTCTCGACATTCTACTAATTAGTGAACTGATACCAAACTTGGGACGTTCACTCTCAGACTGCTGTTCATTCTGTAGAGGGACAGTACTTCCATTGTTTTCTTTTGAGACAGCCGCTCTCAATCTTTCTAGGGTTTCTGCTGATGGAACCCCTGGAGGTGTCTCGTAACCAGAAACCAATGAAGCTTCTCGCAAACCATTTTCTTCTACATCTTCGTGATCTTTCGCTACAGGAATTTCGGCTCTCATATCCGGCGAAATCTCATTGTCAATTTGCTCAAAACTTTCTTCAGTTTTGGCCACAAGTGGATCCTCTATTGACAATTGTTGGTTTGCTTCTTCCTCCATTTGTTCTGAAACTAATTCAGCCTCATGCATATGATTTCCACTAAAAGGTTGTGACATTTCGCTAACGTCAATGCCTGTCGCAACTACAGAAACGCGCATTTTACCCTCTAATTCAGTATCTAAAGTTGAACCAACAATTATATTTGCATCAGGATCTACTTCTTCCCTAATTCTGTTTGCGGCTTCATCCAGCTCAAAAAGTGTAAGATCATATCCGCCAGTAATGTTTATCAAGACTCCTTTAGCACCGCGTAGAGAAATCTCATCAAGAAGTGGATTAGCTATAGCCTTCTCAGAAGCTTGAATGGCACGATCTTCACCTTCCGCCTCACCAGTTCCCATCATAGCCTTACCCATTTCATCCATTATGGCACGCACATCGGCAAAATCTAAATTGATTAGTCCTGGCCTTACCATCAAATCGGTCACACCCTTGACACCTTGATAAAGAACATCGTCCGCCATGCTGAAAGCTTCAGTGAAGGTTGTTTTTTCATTTGCTATGCGAAACAGATTTTGATTTGGGATAATAATTAAAGTATCAACCATTTTTTGTAGAGCCTCAACGCCCTCCTCGGCTTGGCGCATGCGCTTTACACCTTCAAATTGGAAAGGCTTTGTAACTACTCCAACAGTTAAAACACCGAGTTCTCTAGCTGCCTGTGCAATTATAGGAGCGGCTCCAGTACCTGTTCCACCTCCCATACCAGCAGTGATAAAACACATATGTGTGCCAGATAATTCATCAACGATTTGTTCAATACTCTCTTCGGCTGCTGAAGCACCAATAGAAGCCTTGGCTCCTGCCCCTAAGCCCTCGGTAACCTTTACGCCCAACTGGATTTTCTGCGATGACTGACTTTGTTGTAAAGCTTGAGCGTCTGTATTAGCCACAACAAAATCCACGCCTTTCAATTGCTTTTCAATCATGTTGTTGACTGCATTCCCACCAGCTCCGCCAATGCCAAATACTGTTATTCGAGGTTTTAAATCCTCTTTTTCCGATATTGATAAATTTAATGTCATAGTAGATCCGCCTGTTTTGCCCATTTTTTGGTGCTAATTTTACTGCTTTTATTAAAAAACATCATACTGGTTTTTGTCAAAAAGGTCACGCAAAAAAGCAAATATTAGCACAATATATAGAAAAAAAGCACAGTTTTTGTCGATATTTAGTCAAATTATTTGTCTTATAGTGTTGAAACTTACCAATTATCTCTGAGCCAGCGAAAAGCCCGACTCACCGACTTACCTCCAAAACTTTTACTGCGCGGTGAGAAATCCCACCATTCATCTTGAGGGTGAGCTGCAAATAGGCTTAACCCGACAAGCCCAGCACAACTCGGCCCTGAGTAAGCTTGAGGTAATCTGTAAATTCGCATAGGTCTTCCAAGTCGGACCTGTTGGCCAAGTATTTTACTAGCTATATTATCAATTCCAGGTATTTGGCTCGCACCACCCGTCAGAACAATTTTTTGGCTGGGTAGATCTTCAAAACCCGCGTCAGTCAAACTTGAACGAACCTCTTCTAATATTTCTTCGACCCGAGGTCTCATTATTCCAATAAGATCTGACCGGCTAATCATTCTGCGCTCACCCTCCCAATCCTCCGCTTCACTGGCAATTTCAATCATCTCTCGATCATCTAACCCAGTCGCAACAACGCCTCCATTTCTAGTTTTAAGCCTTTCCGCAGTTGATAAAGGTATTTGCAAACCCAAAGAAATATCACGCGTGACCAAACCACCTCCCATTTTTATTGTTTCAGCAAAAATCATGTGTTTTTTCCAGAATATTGCTAAGTTTGTTGATCCTCCACCAAGATCAATACAAGCAGCTCCTAATTCTTTTTCATCTTCAACCAAAGATGACAGCGCAGAGGCATAAGAGGCGGAGGCAACACCTGCTAGTTCTAAGTCACACCTTTTGAGACAATAGGCCAAGTCATGGATTGTTTTTTCTTTGACGGTCAGCATATGCATGTCAACGGAGAGTTTTTTTCCTATTTGGCCTCTGGGGTCAGATAAACCAGTTCTGTGATCTAGTGAAAAATTTACAGGTTGTGCATGCAAAACTTCTCTATCAGAACCATATGCTGGAATTCCGCAGGAGCCTAAAACATCAGCAATATCATTATCATCAACTATACCAGTTTTGATATCCACGGTACCCTCCAGGCCATAAGAGCGAGGCGAACCGCCAGAAATGCATGCGATTACATGATCAACCCGAGAATTTGCTAATTTCTGAGCCGATTGAAGAGCAGTTCTAATTGCCCTCTCTGTTTCTGGCATAGATACGATCTCACCATATTCCATACCCCTAGATCTGGTGAGTGCGGAACCAATAACTTGAAAGCCCGATTGGCCTGCTAAAGATCCACCTCCATCCGCCTCTATTTTTTCCTCAAGACCTTCAAACTTTAAAATTAAGCAACCTATCTTTGAAGATCCGACATCTAAAACAGCTACTACACCGCGCTGCAAAGCAGCCGTTCGCATTGCTCGCATAGCTCTTTGTGTTTGATATAACTCCATTAGTTGCTTACCCCAATTACTTTTGAATTTATCTGCCCATCTTTATTTTCAGGAAGCCTTAAAGTAATCCTATACGGAAGCCGAAAGTCAATTACCGCTATGTCTCGAGATAAAATCTTCTCTGCTTTATCTAAAATTAAAATTTTCTGAACAGCTTGTTCCGATTTTTTTTCAGGTAACATAATCACTTGACCTGATTTGAGAACGATGTTCCAACGTCGCCCTCCTACCAAAACTAAACCACGAACTTCGTCTAATTTATCGTACAATGCCGAAAATAATATAAATGCTTCCGCTGCGGCTTTTTGTGCGCCTTCCCCGGTTATCACTGGTAGCTTCGAGCCATATTCAGTTGATAATAACGGCCTTATGTAATCACCATTTTTATTTAAAACATGAATTCCAGTATCGTCCTTTAAAAGCAATGCAGGAACTTTTTCTTTTACTTTTACATGCAAAATACTGCCACCCTCCAGGCGCACTTCAGCGGTTTCCACAGGGGGTAACGATAAAACTCTATTTCGTAGATCCGCCAAATCTAAGTCAAAAGAGCTAATTGGAAAGTTAAGCCCTAAAATCTCTCTTATCTCTGCATTTAAACTATCACTAGAACCCTGAATGGAAAGCGCACTAAGCATAAACTCAGGCCTCTCTATGACCTTGCGATAAAAATCCAAAACTATTTCTTCTACTAGGTTTTTGTTATTTTGATCTTTCAAAAAAATAAAAACTGGCAGTAGTAAAATAACCAACGGCATGCCGAAAAAAACTAATTTTTTTATAAAAGGAGATAACATCCATCTAGAAAATTTATACCCTAATCGCGAGGGAGCTGGATCACGTTTTTTTAACTTTGGAAAACCTATCTGTTGCAAGAAGCATCCTCCAAAATCCAATTACAAAAATCATCAAAAGAAATCCCCTTTGCTTTAGCCTGCTCTGGGCTCAGAGAAGTGGGAGTCATGCCAGGCTGGGTATTTATCTCTAACAAAAAAAGGCCAGCAACACCCAAATTATTATCCCATCTAAAATCAGCTCTGGATATACCCTTGCAACCTAATGCTAGGTGAGCGCGCACAGCAAAATCTTCACAAGCTTCATAAACCTCTTGCGGAATATCAGCCGGAACAACATGTTTAGACGCATTCAAATGGTACTTTGCGTTATAATCATACCATTTCTCAGTAATAATATCTGTGACACCAAGAGGCTGACTGCCCATTACTGTTGTAGTCAACTCATTTCCTGGAATAAATTTTTCTACTAATACTCTATCTGGAAAATCTTTTTCAGAAAGACGTGAGCGATCAAGTTTGTTCATTACTAAATGAACACCAACCGATGAACCCTCGTTTACTGGTTTTATTACATACGGCGGCTCCATTAAATGCGTAGAAAATGCTTCAGCGGAAGAAGCAAAAACACCATCTGCAACAGGTAAGTTTTCTGACCTAAAAATCTTTTTAGCTGTATACTTATCCATCGCTAAAGCAGAAGCTTGAACACCAGAGTGAGTATAAGGCAAGCCCATCCACTCAAACAACCCTTGAACACAGCCATCCTCTCCAAATCGACCGTGTAGGGCATTGAATACAACATCTGGCGACAGTTTAAAGAGCTCTTTTGGCAAGTCGTTGCCAGCATCGACCTCAGTCACTTTATATCCCACACGACGCAGAGCAGCCGCACACTCGCGACCCGATACTAATGACACCTGCCGCTCAACTGAGTGGCCGCCCTTAACAACTACGACGTGACGATCTGTCCTGCTCGACATAATCATTCGCCTTCAATGGCCAAATATAGCCTGTTTTTACTTTTTCATACTCAAAATGAGTTATTGATTGGTTTCACCAATTCTTATTACTTCCCACTCTAACTTAACTTTACTAGTTTTAAAAACACTTTTTCGCACTTGCTCACCTAAACTTTCTAATTCGTAGGCAGTTGCACCACCTGAGTTTATCAAGAAGTTTGAATGTTTTTCACTTATTTTTGCACCACCAAAAGTTGCCCCTCTCATACCAGCATCATCAATTAATTTCCAAGCCTTGAGATCATGTTCCTCATTTTCCTCACCTGTACTTGAGAAACCTGCTGGGTTTCGAAAAGTACTTCCAGCAGTTCGTTCCTTAGTTGGCTGAGTTGCATCTCTTTTTTCTAATTGATCTTTCATCTTGGCGTGCAAAATCTGTGGATTACCAGCTTGTGCACAAAAAGTAGCTTCAAGAATAATAAGATCCTCAGGCAAATCGCAATATCTATAAGAGAACTGAATATCTTTTGAAGATAACTCCATTAATTCTCCTGAGCGATTTACAACCTTAGCGGAAACGAAAAAATCTTTAACGTATGACCCATAACAACCCGCGTTCATCTTTACCGCTCCCCCAATTGAACCAGGTATTGTTCGTAGGAATGTTAAATCTAAACCTTCATCAGCTGCCCGCAAAGCCACTTTGGAATCTAATGCAGAGGCCCCAGCTATAATCTTATTACCGTCAAAATTGATATTGTTAAAACCGCTTCCTAACCTAATAACTACCCCTCTAATTCCGCCGTCTCTAACAATTAAATTACTTCCAACACCAATTGGAAAAATCTTTATGTTTTCAGGAAGTTTTCTCAAAAATTCAATTAAGTCTTGGGTGTCAGCAGGCATAAAAAAGAAATCTGCTGGACCCCCAACCCGCAACCAGGTTACTTTAGCAAGTTGCTTATTTTCAACTATCGATCCACGTGTATCAAGTAACATAAAACTGCCTAATCACTTCAAATGCTAAAATCAAAAGTTTATATATATTCTTACAGGTTTTCCAAATCTCTTAATTTAGTAGGCAAATTATTTGCCCAAACGCTTATTGTACCTGCGCCTAGACAAACGACAATATCTCCACTTTTGGCCTGCCGCCTTATTAAAGTTTCCAAATCATCCTCAGTATCTATTGAGAAAACATTTCTATGACCGTGCCTAACCAAACCTTTAACCAAATCAGATCTAGATACCCCTTCAATGGGATCTTCGCCAGCAGAATACACTTCCATAATACCAACGAAATCAGCTTCATTAAAACATGAACAGAAATCTTCAAATAAAGAATTTAAACGTGTGTAACGATGTGGCTGATGAATTGCGAATACTTTTCCATTAGAAGTTTGACGTGCAGCGTTTAGAACAGCAGATATTTCAACCGGATGATGACCATAATCATCTATAATTTTTATACCGTTTATTTCTGCTACTTGAGTAAAACGCCGATTTACTCCCTTGAATTCAGAAAGGGCGCTTCTGATCAACTTATAATCAATCTTAAGATGGCACGCAATTGCTATAGCCGCCAACGCGTTTGATATATTATGCTTGCCAGGCATAGGTAAAGAAAGGCGGTCTAATTTTAAATTTTGCTTCCGAATAGTAACATCAAAATATGAATTACCATCCATATAAGAAACATTTGTTGCCCGAATGTCTGCTTGCGCATTAAATCCGTAAGTAACAATTCTTCGGTCAGTAACTTTACCGACTAAAGCCTGCACTTCAGGATGATCTGTACAGCAGAAAGCAGCACCGTAGAAAGGAATGTTTGAAATAAAGTCAAAAAAACCTTTTCGCAACATTTCAAAATTTCCCCAATGATCTAAGTGTTCAGGATCTTTGTTAGTTACAACAGCTAAGGTTGCTGGTAGCCGATTGAATGTGCCATCACTTTCATCTGCCTCAACAACCATCCAGTCACCTCCCCCAAGGCGAGCATTAGAACCATAAGCATGAATTATCCCGCCGTTTATCACCGTTGGATCCAGACCTCCACCATCTAGCAAAGTTGCTACTAATGTTGTGGTTGTGGTTTTTCCGTGCGTCCCAGCAATTGCAATATTAGAGTTCAGCCGCATCAATTCTGCTAACATTTCGGATCTTTTAACAATTGGTAAACCGTTATTTCTTGCTGCTACTATTTCCGGGTTTGACTCTTTAACAGCACTAGAAATGACAATAACAGAAGCATTTTTGAGATTATCGGCATTGTGTTTATAAAAAATTTTAATCCCTAAATTTTCTAATCTTTCTGTAATAGGGCTTTTTTTTAAATCGGAACCCTGAATTCGATAATTTAAATTTAGCAGAACTTCGGCAATACCAGACATCCCAATTCCTCCAATACCTACAAAATGTATTGAGCCTACGTTCATGGGAAGTTTGGTCATTGAGTTCATTTTACTGGCCATCCAGAAATTTCTTCTACTCGGTCAGCTAATTGTTTAGTTGCTTCTATGGCAACGGTCTTTCTAGCGTTAACAGCCATTTTACTCGCTCTCTCAGGTGAAGATAGGATTTTCCTTATGGCATTATTCAATCTTTTCACTGATAAATTATGTTCAGCAATCACTGTTGCAGCCCGCATTTTTTTTAAAGGAAAGGCGTTTAAGGTTTGCTCATCTCTAACTGCAGACCCCAACGGGATAAGAATTGACGGCCGACCTATTACTCCAATATCGGCAACAGACGAAGCACCTGACCGAGATATAACAAGCTGTGCTTCACTAAGATAAGAAGCTATGTCATCGAAAAAGGGTCGAACATCGCATTTAATACCCTTGTTTGAATAATATGACTCAACACGTTGACAATCTTCATCACGAGCTTGCTGAAAAACACGAACAAAATTTAAAATTTCTTTTGGCAAACAACCTATTGCTTCAGGAACAATATTCGATAAAATTTTAGCTCCCTGAGATCCTCCCATCACAAAAATAGACATAGGGTGATCACCTGGAGGGATGTAGGGAGCACCAGCGCGGTTTAAAACTTCTTTTCTTACTGGATTGCCAATATACTCAAACTTTACGTTTTTGGGCATTACTGTCGGAGCAATACCACAAGCAACTAATTGAACTCTTTTGGCAAATAATTGATTAACTTTACCCAGAACCGCATTCTGCTCATGGATAACTCTGGGCAGCTTTAACAAAAATGAAGTCGTTAGGGCTGGAATTGTAGGGTAGCCTCCAAAACCAACCACAATGGCCGGTCTGTCATTTAAAAAAGACCTTAAAGAGGCAAAAATCCCATTTAAGACTAACAGAAAAGATTTAACTATAAAAACTAAATTCCCTTTCGAAAAGGTTGCAGAGTTGACTGTTTCTATTTTCACATCTTCAGGAAAATTCTTTATATACCGCTCTCCTCTTAAATCAGTTGACAACTTAACGCGCCAACCCCTCTTTAAAAGTTCTGCAGCTAAAGCCTGGGCTGGGAACATATGCCCACCGGTTCCACCAGCCGCTAATATTGCTAAGGGTTTATTATTCACAATTTATCCTTTGATAAATATATCAGCTACATTTTTTTGGGGGCGACTCCTAGTTAATGACAATAAAATTCCCATAGCAATGCCTCCAGCAACTAAAGATGACCCTCCATAACTTACAAAAGGTAAAGTCATGCCTTTTGCTGGTAATAGTCTAGCGGCAACACCAACATTAATAACTGCTTGAACGCCAAACATACAAACTAATCCTGTTCCGGCAAGCCGGACAAAAACATCTCTTTCACGCAATAACCTAGCTAGCGAAACACATACAATCGAGCTATAAATAAATAGAATAAGCCCAACCAAAACAAAACCATATTCTTCCGCCGCAACAGCTATAATAAAATCTGTGTGAGCATCAGGTAAAGACCACTTGACTTGCCCTTCACCGACACCAACACCAAAAAAACCACCCTCTTGGATAGCGTTAGTAGCGTACCCTAATTGAGTTTTTGGATCTAAATCAGGTGATAAAAAACCGTCGATCCTTCTAGCAAAGTGTTCTGATGAAATATACGCGAATGATCCTAAACCTATTGCCCCTCCTGCTACTCCGACCAAAAGAAATATATGGGCACCAGCAATAAAGTAAACAACAGACCAACCGAAGAGTATTAAGCAGGCCTGACCAAAATCTGGCTGTAAAACTAGAAACGTAGAAACAACCATTGTAATGATGAATGAAATCAGTTTACCCGGAGGACCATTTATATCCTTCGAAGCTGATATCATCCAAGCTATAAAAACAATAAAACATGGCTTCAAAAATTCGGAGGGCTGTACTGACGCAAATCCCAAACCATACCATCGGGTAGCTCCTTTGCCAAAATCCGTTCCAAATATGGGTAGAAGTACAAGCCCAATGAACGAAAAAATAAAACCTATTACAGCTAATCGTCTTACTAAATTTACTGACATCATAGACATTATAATCATGGTGGATAATGACAGCGCGCCAAAAACAATTTGTCTCTCTACATAATGAAAAGGCGCAAATCCATTTTTTTCCGCCAGCGGAGGCGAGGCCGCAAAACCAAGCAATAAACCAATAGAAAATAGCAAAAAAATACACGTCATGGTCCACAGATCAGTTGTCCGCCACCAACGTGACAGTATTGATTCACCATCTGAACCAGATGTTGTTCCATGAACTATTTCTGTCATGGTTTCTGCCTTTTTACCTCTTGATGCCCTAGTTTTCTAGGATCACATGTTTATAGGTAGCCATATTATTTAACAAAAGCTAGAAAAATAAGTCTTTATATGTAAATTTTGTAGTTTTTGTTTGTCTCGTGGATCTTATTTAACTTCAAATATAATTTATTCGGATCAAATAAGCTTAATGACTTCAGCTTCAAAAGCCTCACCTCGTTCTTCAAAAGAGGAAAATTGATCAAAACTGGCTGCTGCTGGGGCAAGCAAAATTGTGTCGCCTTTTTTAGCATCTCTAAATGCACTTTTGACTGCCACGTCCATTGTTTTGCAGATTTCATAATCACAACTAATCTGATTTGAATAACTTTTACTGTCGGCACCAATAACATAGGCTTTCTGTACATTAACTAACGCTTTGTTAATTTTAGAAAAATCCCCTTCTTTTTGTTTTCCACCACATATCCATCGAATATTTGAAAAAGTCAAAAGTGCTTTTATGGCACTATCTGTATTAGTAGCTTTACTATCATTTATAAAAACGATTCCGTCTATCTCAGATACCAACTGAGATCTATGTGGCAATCCTGTAAAACTAAAAAAAGCCTTCTCTACTACACTCGGTCCTATACCAATAGCACGTGTAGCAGCATAAGCTGCACAAGCATTTTGATGATTATGGGCCCCTGGCAGTGCACTACATTTTCGAAGATCAATGGATGTTATTTGTTTACCTTTTCGATATTCTGACAAAAAGCCCTTATTTGCAAAAACCGTCCATCCCATGTCGGTAAGTTTTCTCGAGGTGGAAATTCTAATAATACGGTCATCATGTAAGTAATCAGAAAGTTCCTGGGCCAAAAGCTGGCCCTCAAATTCATCAACACCAATTATAGAGCGGTCAGGACATCCAGAGACAAAGAGGCGTTTTTTCGCAGCATAGTAACCCCCAAGACCTCCATGTCGTTCTAAATGATCAGGAGTAAAATTTGTAAAGACTGCAACGTCAGGCGTTAAACTATTAGAAACCTCAGTTTGATATGATGATAGTTCTAAAATCAGGACTTCTCCATCAGATAATGGTTCAATATCAAAAACACCCTTACCAATGTTCCCTGCCAGCTGAGATGGGCGATTTGCACTTTTAATAATGTGGTGAATCAATGAACTTGTTGTTGACTTGCCATTTGACCCCGTTACAGCAATAATTTTTGGCATCACATTGAATTTTGCCCATTCCAGTGAACCAATAGATTTAAAAAAAATCCCTATATCGTTGTCTATTGCTACTCCATTTTCAATTGCTGATAAAACAACATGGTGAGGTTCTGGATAATGATGTGGAATACCGGGGCTGACCAGCAAGACATCTATTTCATTCCAATTTACCTTATCTGGTAGTGAACAGTTAAATCCTAACTCCTCAGCTTTTTTCAGATAGTTTGGATTATCATCTAAACATAAAACTTTTGCACCACCCGTTTGTAGAGCTGCAGCAACAGACAGACCAGAGCGCCCTAGACCTAAAATGACGTAACTGTTATTTTTAACATTCTGAGCCGAAATCATCTCATTAAAACTTTTACCGAACCTTGAGTGTAGCAAGACCAATCATAGCTAAAATCAAGGAAATAATCCAAAACCGAATAACAATTTGAGGCTCGGCCCAACCTTTCTTCTCAAAATGGTGATGAATTGGAGCCATAAGAAATACTCTTCGACCCGTAGCTTTAAAGTATGCAACTTGGACTATTACAGACAAAGCTTCCACAACGAATAATCCACCAACGATTGCTAAAACAACTTCATGTTTTGTAACAACGGCAATTGAACCTAATGCCCCACCTAATGAAAGAGCTCCCGTGTCACCCATAAATACTGCCGCCGGTGGTGCATTATACCAAAGAAAACCTAACCCACCACCGAAAAGAGCCGAACAAAATATTAATAATTCTCCAGTTCCTGGTACGTAATGGACATCTAAATAATTAGTGAAATCTACACGACCAACAGCATAAGAGATGACCCCTAATGCCAATGCAGCAATCATGACCGGCATTATTGCAAGTCCATCTAATCCGTCAGTTAAATTGACCGCATTTGCTGCTCCAACAACGACTATCATCGAAAACGGAATAAATAGTAATCCTAGATGGATCAACGTATCTTTAAAGACAGGCAACGCTAGTTTATACTGGAGGGCCTCTGGATGATTAATAGCCGCAAAATAGGCGGCGATTGCTGAAATGATAAAACCGAGAATTAAACGAGTTCGTCCAGGAATACCTTTTGTATTTTGCTTTGATACTTTCGCATAATCATCAGCGAAACCAATTATACCAAAGCAAAGAGTTACTAAAACTACAATCCAAATAAATATGTTGTCGAGCCTAGCCCACATACAAGTAGCAAAAAGTAAGGATATTAGAATTAACAAACCGCCCATTGTAGGAGTGCCTGCTTTTTCAAAGTGTGTAGTTGGCCCATCATCTCTGATAGGTTGACCTTTCCCTTGTTTTTTTCGAAGTACATTAATCAATGGCCTTCCAAATAAAAACCCAAATAGCAAAGCTGTGAAAAAAGCTCCTCCTGCTCGAAACGTAATGTAACGAAACAAGTTGAAAAAATCGCCTCCATCTGATAGTTGAGTTAGCCAATATAACATAATTTTCCTTTAAATTTAATTCCTAGCTATCTAAATCAGAGATAGCGTCAGAAATCACACTTATCCCCACACTTAAAGAAGCTTTTAAAAGTAAGCAATCGCCTCTTTTCAGAATTGACCTCAACTCAGGCAATACCTGTAGAGAATTTTTAAAATGCTGCCCTCGCTTTTCTTCAGGCAAACTATCATGCAAATTTCTCATCAATGGTCCCACGGTATAAACGCAATCGACTTTAGCCATACTGGACAGCGAAGCTATCCCTTTATGATAATCTACTTCGGAGGGCCCTAGTTCTTTCATATCACCTAATATTGCAATTCTGCGCTTTGATTTGGACTTACTTAGTGTTTCTAAAGCTGCCGAGATTGAGGCGGGATTGGCATTATAACCGTCATCAATAAGCTCTATAAACCCAACATTTCTAACATTAATCTTTTTGACCGATCCCCGACCGATCCCCGGCCTCCATGATTGAAGGCTTTCGCAAGCTTTTTGCACATCACAATTGATCTTCTTAACAATAATCAGAGATCCTAAAGCATTTTCTGCAAAGTGAGTTGAACTGGTATTTAAACGAAAATTATGCTCTTCGCCTTCGACCAAACCAACAACATGCAGCCAATTTTTAATTTCATCTATATTCAATATTTTACTACTACAATCACTAGATTCATAACCAATAACTTTCTGATTATATGAAACTATTTCAGATTTAAGGACTTCAGCCGTCGTTATTTTCTGGTTTATTATTACATAGCCATCACCTTTTAAGCCTTTAGCAATTGATGCTTTTTCTCGAGCTATTGCTTCTATATTTTTAAACGCTGCCAAGTGAGCTGGACCAACGGATGTAATTAGCGCCATATCTGGGTTTGCTAAAACAGAAAGTGGTGCGATTTCTCCAGGGTGGTTCATGCCGATTTCAATAACTGAAAATTCCGCACCTTCTGGCATGCGAGCTAGCGTGAGAGGAACACCCCAATGATTATTATAGCTAGCAAAGGAGGAATGAGTTTCTCCTTGATCAGAAAGTATTTTATGTAACATCTCTTTGGTTGAAGTTTTGCCAACAGATCCGGTAACAGCAATTACTTTACCCTTAAATCGATTTCTAGCAAAAGTTGCCATTGACTGTAGGGCTGCCATAACATCTGGAACCAAAAGTAATGGACAAGAGGCATCAAGAGAATTGGGTACGTTATCAACAAGAGCTGCCGCAGCACCATTTTCGAACGCTTTATTTACAAATTTGTGACCATCTCGCTCAGCTCTCAAGGCAATAAACAAATCACCCTTTTGAATAGTCCTAGAGTCTATTGAAACCCCATTTGCACTCCAAGAAAGAGTATTTTTACCTCCAGTTGCTAGTGCTGCATCTTGAGACTCCCACAAACTCATCGTTCTATTCCGTCTAAAGAAGAAACTGATAAGCTAGCTTGTTCAAAATCATCAAACGGGAAAATGTTTTGTCCTATAAATTGTGCAGTTTCATGACCCTTACCCGCTATAAGAAGGCAATCGCCCACTCCTAATAAATCAACAGCGTTCAGTATTGCTTCGGCTCTGTCACCAATGACCATAACTTTATTACTATCTTTGATGCCATTTTTAATCATTTGATGGATTAATTGTGGATCTTCATTTCTCGGATTATCATCAGTGATAATTACAAAATCTGAGTTTTTTTCTGCTGCCAACCCCATAAGAGGGCGTTTTCCTTCATCTCTCTCGCCTCCTGCGCCAATAATAACTATCAATTTTCCCAAAATATGGGGCTTGAGGGATTTTAATGCTACCTCAATAGCTTCTGGAGTGTGGGCATAATCCACATATACAGTCGCGCCATTTCTTCTTGTTGCAGCTAATTCCATGCGACCTCGAACAGGCTTTATAGTCTGCAAAAGCTCAAAAACTTCACTTTCTTTACAACCAGATGAAATGACTAAAAGAGCAGCCATTAATAAATTTTCAGCCTGAAAAGTTCCTATTAAATTGATAGACTTTTGATAAATTTTATCCTTGAATGAAAACCTAACTTCTTGACTTGTCGAATTAAATTTTTGGTCCAAAATGACAAGATCCGCCATCTCATCGTGACCAATCGTTAAAACATCATTGTTTAAAGCATACCAATCACAAATATTCTTAATTTCTTTATTATCGATATTGAACACACCAATTTTTTCTTTTGGACATAAACGCTCAAATAATCCCTTTTTAGCATCAAAATATTCTTGAATTGAAACATGATAATCTAAATGATCTCGTGAAAAATTTGTAAAAGCTGCAGCTTTAATGTCAACTCCATCCAAACGCCTCTGATCCAATCCGTGACTTGAAGCTTCCATAGCCACGTGTGTGACGCCCTCTGAGGCAGCTTTATACAAGACTTCATGAAGTTTCACTGGATCTGGTGTAGTGTAATTAAGAGGCGCGGACCAGCTTCCCTCTATTCCTGTTGTTCCAATATTTATTGCATCAATTCCCATCGCATTCCAAAGCTGTCTACAAAATGTCGAAACTGACGTTTTTCCATTAGTTCCAGTTATTGCAACAATTGTTGCTGGCTGTTTTTCCATAAATATAGAAACGGCTTTTGCTAAAGCTCTACGAGCATCTTTCTCCACTACTAAAGTATCAATTTTTGTACCTTTTAAAATAAATGCACCTTCTTGATCAGTTAAAATCGCTGAAGCACCAGCTTCAAGAGCGGCCTCTACGAATTTAGCACCATGAACCGAAACACCTTTTAACGCAGCAAATAAACATCCTGATTTAACTCGCCTACTATCAAATATAATTTCATTTATTAAAGGGTCATTACCGTTTTCGGGATAAAGGCCAAGTCTACTAAGACGTTTAGGTTTAGGCATTTAATTTACCTTTATTCTCAAGGATTACTCCTGCCAGTTAGATAACGTTATACCTATGGTGGAGTGATTATCAAATTTTGGCCTCAACCCAAGTAACGGAGCAACTCTGGCTATAATTTCTGCACTAACCGGAACGGCGGTCCATCCTGCTGTTCGCTTCGGCTCCGGACCAGACGTATCTTGAGCTTCGTCTAAAGTAACAACTAATACATACTTTGGCTCATTTATCGGAAATATTGAAGCAAAGTTTGTTATATTTTTTTCTTTATCATCCCCGCCTTGAGCACTTGGTTTATCTGCTGTTCCTGTCTTTCCACCGACAAAATAACCATCTACATCAGCTAAAGAAGCTGTGCCTCCTGTAACAACCCCTCTAAGCATGGCAAGGCTATTTTCTGCCACTTCTTTCGAGATAACGCGGGGTCCTAAAACAGGTTTGACTTCTTGTAAAAGTGTAGGATTTACCAGCCGTCCTCCGTTGGCAAGCGTCGCATACCCAGCAGCTAAATGAAGAGGCGTAGCAGATAGCCCGTGCCCATAAGAAATAGTCATGGTTTCTAATTCACTCCAACGCTGGGGCAATAAAGGTTTTCCTCCATTGGCCTCAATCATCTCTATCGTTGTAGGTTTTGAAAAACCCAAACTCGACAAAAATTCTCGTTGTTTTTTGGGACCAATCATTTTGGCAATTCGAGCCGTTCCAAGATTGGAAGATTCAGTAATAACCTCCCAAACAGGCAACTCAGGACCATTGTCTCTGTAGTCATTGATTTTGTGGCCTCCTATTCTTATAGGACCTTTTGTATTGATCTTAGTTTTTGGATCCACGAGACCTAATTCTAGTGCCTGCGCCACCGTAAAAATTTTAAAAGTGGAGCCAAGTTCGTAGACACCTTGAATAGCTTTGTTAAAAAGAGGGCTTTCTGCCGCAGAGCCCCGAGAAGGAAGGGCAGGGCGATGATTTGGATCAAAATCTGGCAACGAAGCTAATGATATTATCCGTCCAGTATCGACCTCCATCAAAATTGCTGCTGCACCTTTAGCATTCAAAAGGCGCATACCTCCTTCTAGCACATGCTCGATTGCAGCTTGGATTGATAAATCTATACTTAATTTTAAAGGTTTTTTTGAGTATTCTGGATCCCGCAGTTGGCTGTCAAATGTCTTTTCGATTCCGGCCACCCCTACAATTTCCGCTGATTTCACTCCTTCCTTACCGAAGCTAGCTCCACCAAGAATATGAGATGCTAGTGCGCCATTAGGATATAGCCTCGTTTCTCTCGGGCCAAATCGTAAACCAGGGTCGCCTATGTCATGAACCGCTTGCATTTGTTCAGGACTAAGCTTTTTCTTTATCCATAAAAATTTTCGGCTCCCAGTAAATTGGGAATACAAATCATCAGCGTTTAAATCATCAAAAAGTATAGCTAGTTTATTTGCTGTGTTAAGCGAATCAACTAAATGACGGGTTTCAACATAAAGTGCGTATGTTTCTAAATTGGTGGCAAGTATCCTGCCCTTTCTATCAACAATATCACCTCGCTGAGTAAAAATGGACGAATTACTTAATTGCGTAATCGGCTCGGCAGGTTGACTGGATGCCAGCATTGCTAGCCGCACTCCAATAGCGATATAAATACAAGCAAACATTACTATAATTAAGAGCAAACGGATATTTGATCGCACCCTCTCAAAATCATGCATTTGTTCATGGCGAATTTTTAAATTTTCTTTTTCAATTCTGCTTGGATCTTCACCCTTGAGCCGAGCTGGGAGTATCCTACTTAAAGGGCGAATTGCTATTCTGTTCATAGTATCAGTCATTGGAGCTAGCCTTGACATTTAGGCTAATTGGAAGAGGACCTATTTCTGGTAAGTCAGGATCATGCAAAAAATTTATATTTCTTATTTCTGAAAAGTTAGAAGCTCTCAGCGGAACCAATTGTAGTTGATCAAAATTTAAATCTACTAATTCTGCTAATCTTTCAGGTCGGTTAAGATATGCCCACTCTGCATTTAAGATAGATAATCTTGCTCGGGCAATCCCGATATCTTTTTGAAGTTGTTCAGTCTTTGCTATGACGTTTTTTGTTTTAATGTTTTCCTGATAAGCCCAAAAAGCTAAACCTACCAAGCACGCAAATGTTAATGTATAAATTAGACTGCGCAAATTAATAACCTCCAACTATTGGAACATTTAATTCTTGCAGATCTAAACTTTGTCCGGGTTTGATATTGGTTCTTTTCGCAATTCTTAACTTTGCTGAACGAGAGCGAGGGTTCATAGATATTTCATCTATGGAAGGCTTTACCACTTTTCTCGTAACCTTTGTAAATTGGGCCTCAATATCATCAGTGCCGGGCATGTATCTACTCGTTGAGTGCAACTTACCCGTTCGAGCCTGAATGAAGCGTTTTACAATTCGATCTTCTATCGAATGAAATGTTACCAAAACCAAATAACCGCCTGAGGAGAGCGCTTTTTCTGCCGAAAACAGGCCATCAAAAAGTTCTTTATATTCCTTGTTAATGGCAATTCGGATAGCCTGAAAACTTCGGGTCGCAGGGTGTGACTGACCAGGTTTTGATCGTGGCAAAACATTCTCAATAAGTTTAGCTAAGTCAGTCGTTGTCACAAATAGCTCTTTTTCCCGTCGAGTAACGATAGCTTTTGCTATTCTACGACTGGCCCTTTCTTCTCCAAAAAAATATAAAATGTCGCTCAATGTTTTTTCTGAGGCAAAATTTATTAAATCAGCGGCCATGGAGCCCTTTTGTGACATTCGCATGTCCAGCGGACCTTCTTTCGAAAATGAAAAGCCTCTGTTAGCCTGATCAAGCTGCATTGAAGAGACGCCAAGGTCAAAAACTACTCCATCAACACTGTCAGCATATTTTTCAAGATTAGAGAAAACATCGTTTATCAATTCGACCCTTCCAGTATACTGATCTACCCAATTTTCTGCTAAAGAAAAAACATTTGGATCACGGTCAATCGCAAAAACGAACTCAGCGCCAGCATCCAGCAGGGCTCGAGTGTATCCACCAGCACCAAAGGTAGCATCAATCCAAACACCTTTAACTGGTGAGATATTTTCTAATATTGGTTCTAGTAAGACCGGTATATGATCTGCTTGAGAAATCAAATCCAGGTCCATCATTATTGGTCAGCCCCCAAGTCTAAGAAACTAAGGGGATCAAAATCATTTGGCTGGTCATTGAGCCATTTATTTGTTTCTTCTTTATCTTTTTTAAATATCTCCGGGCTCCAAATTTGAAAAGTATCACCAGCAGCAATAAAATATGCTTCTTTCTCAATAAAAAAACGCTCTCTCAATTTGGGAGATAGAACCAAGCGTCCAGTTTCATCGATAGAAGTGGGAATACTTTGCCCATGAAAGAAACGCTCAAGTGTCTTTCTTTCAAGAGAGCCTCGAGGAAGCCTGTCAATTTTGCTATCTACTTCTTCGATAGCTTCTATTGTATAGCATTCAATAAATTTTCTTCTCTCATCGCCATAAACGATAACTAACTCTGGGGGCAGGCCCTCTGTCCAATTGGGATCACAAGACTCAATAACCCGTCGGAAGAGCGCAGGTATCGAAACCCGTCCTTTACTGTCTACCTTGTATAGACCTTCTCCTCTAAAGCGTCGTCCCAAACTCTATTCCGCCTCTTTATAACCTTCTTTAAATGACGAAGCGGATTGAGCTGCTGCTGTTGCTCAATCCGCTGTCACTTTCCCGCGCTGCGGGGATAACCGACTGCACGCGCTCCTGGGGGGGGATACTGCTCGCTCGCGCGCCGGATTTCAAAATCTGATGAAAGTGGGGCCTGTATGAAACCTGACTTTAGGAGATGGATCTTTACGTCCATTGATTTTTCCCATCTTCATCACAAATATGAATTTACACCGAAAAACTTATAAATCAAGAAAAAAGTGGGAATTTATGGGAATTTATGGAAAATCCTTCTGTGTACCAGTAAATAAATTTAAGATATTTTTTTAAATTACACAATATGTTGTGTGAAAAATAATTTATTTGCATACATATGGATATTTATTTGGAAAATCTGTGGACCAAAAAAATAATGAATTTTTTACTGAAAAATAATAATTTATCGGAAATTTGAAAATTATTGCAAAAAAATTTGGAATTTACAAATATTGATTCCTCAAAATATAAGTTTTCCCATGATTTCCCAAATCTGAGTCAAAAGCACAGTTAAATTATACCGCTCGCTATAAAACCATCAGCTATTTTATTATAGGCTGTAGCACCTGGACCTTCCGTTAATGCAACTGGCTTGCCATTATCGCCAGCCAGACGAGTATCCAGATCTATTGGTAATGTGCCAAGCAAAGGGACCTGCAAATCTTGAGCCTCCATTAAAACGCCACCATTCCCAAAGATAGGCGTTTCATGACTACAATTCGGGCAGACAAAATTTGACATATTTTCTATCATACCAAAGATGGGCGTTTTGAGCGTTTTAAACATATCAATTGCTTTTCTAGCATCCAAAAGCGCAACATCTTGAGGCGTGGAAACTATAATAGCGCCAGATAATTCTGCTTTTTGACATAATGTTAATTGAACATCACCGGTTCCTGGAGGAAGATCCACAATGAGCGCATCTAAATCGCCCCATTCCACTTGAGAAAGCATTTGTTGCAAGGCACCCATAAGCATAGGTCCCCTCCAAACGACAGCTTTGTTAGGGTCTACCATTAATCCAATTGACATCATTGTTACACCATGGGCGTGTAGCGGAATAATTCTTTTCCCATCAGGGCTGCGAGGACGTTCGGACACACCCATCATACGCGGCTGTGATGGCCCATAAATGTCAGCATCCAGTAAACCAATTTTTTTACCTTTACTTGCCAACGCCACGGCTAAATTCGACGAAACAGTTGATTTGCCTACTCCCCCTTTACCAGACGCAATAGCAATTATTTTAGAAACACTTTGAGGTTTCATTGTAGTTTCTTGGGGTTCCGGATGTTTTCCAATTTTTAGATTTGGGGGCTCTTTGGAGTGCGAAGTCACAATGATATTCACTTCATCCAAACCATCAATTTGCAATAATTTATCCTGTATTTTTAACCTTTGTGCGTCAAGACTTTTTGCAACATCAGGCGAAGGAGCCTCAAGCACAAAGGATGCTTTTGACCCATCCACATCAAGTGCTCTCATCAAGTCACGGGAAATAATATTACCCCCACCTTCTAATTCAAAATTTTCAAGAAAAGCTAATATTTTTTCACGCATAATTTGTTCTGCTCACTAATAACTTTATTGTCTCTAGTACATAAACTCCCAGATCCAAACTTAAAAGCTGATTTACTTAAATTCTGTAGCTCAGCAAGGGCTCGATAAGATTTCAAAACTTACCGTCTATGACTTTACCAAACCTAATTTTAAACAAAAGTTTGGCAACAATTAAACATCTTCAGCCAAAATGATAAACTTCGAAACTACTTTTTTATTTCCTGCTTTATCAAACTCAATTTGAAGTTTATCTCCCTCTATGTCTTGAATATTTCCATAGCCAAACTTTTGATGAAATACCCTTTCTCCAACTTCAAAAATTGAACTTGCTATTGCATCAATTATAAGATTTTTACTATCTTTTGGCTGTCCAAGCATCGACCGCTTGCTGTTATTTTGTAATCGCTTCCAGCCTGGAGAACCATAGCCGTCGGCGGCCATAGCCTCTTCTTCCAAAGAAGAATTCATCCCAACAGCACCATATCCACCACCATAAAGACCTGGCGGCGTTAATACTTCTACATGGTCAGCAGGCATTTCATCAATAAACCGCGAAGGTAGAGAAGATTGCCATTGCCCGAATATCCTTCTGTTACCTGCAAAAGAAATAGTACACAGGGTTTCTGCTCGCGTAATGCCTACGTAAGCCAACCTTCTTTCTTCCTCTAAACCTTTGAGTCCGCTTTCATCCATAGACCGTTGTGAAGGAAAAAGACCATCTTCCCATCCCGGCAAAAACACTACTGGAAATTCGAGACCTTTCGCGGCGTGCAAGGTCATTATGGAAACTTTTTCCTCACCCTCATCAGCATCATTATCCATAACGAGGCTAACGTGTTCCAAAAATCCTTGAATATTTTCAAAATTTTCCAGTGCTTTTACTAGTTCTTTTAAATTTTCTAGACGACCCGGAGCATCTGGCGTTTTATCGTTTTGCCACATTCCAGTATAGCCACTCTCATCTAAAATCAGCTCTGCTAGCTCTACATGATTAAAAGCCTGATCTTTTAAATGATTTTCCCATCTTTGTATATTCGAAAGCAATATGCCCAGCTCGATAGCACCCTTTCCACCCAAACCTTTCTCGGAAAGAAGGATCTTAGCGCCTTCAACTAAAGAAGTTGAATACTGTCTTGCCTTGAGTTGTATTTTTTTCTGAGCTTTATCCCCTAATCCTCGCTTAGGCGTATTTATAATGCGTTCAAAAGCAAGATCATCTTCCGAACTTGTTACAATGCGTAAATAAGCCATCGCATCTCGGATTTCCATTCTTTCGTAAAAGCGAGGCCCTCCAATAACTCGGTAGGGCAACCCGATTGTTAAAAATCTATCTTCGAACATGCGCATTTGGTGACTGGCACGCACCAATATTGCTAAATTCTCTAAGCTTTTTGATGGCTCACCGCGAGTACCTTGCTGAATGGCTTCTATTTCCTCTCCAATCCAGCGGGCCTCTTCCTCACCGTCCCAGTGGCCGATCAGTCGTACTTTTTCTCCCGTCTCCAAGCTAGTCCAAAGTTTTTTGCCTAACCGACCTTCGTTTGTTGAAATAACACCCGCTGCAGCAGCTAAAATATGAGGTGTGGATCTATAGTTCTGCTCTAAACGTATGACGGTTGCACCTGGAAAATCTTTCTCAAAACGCAAAATATTTCCAACTTCAGCACCCCGCCATCCATAAATTGATTGGTCATCATCACCCACACAACAAATATTTTTATGATCACCAGCAAGCAATCTTAGCCAAAGGTATTGAGCAACATTTGTATCCTGGTATTCATCAACAAGAATATAACGGAAAAAAGATTGATATTTTTTAAGAATGTCCAGATTTTTTTTGAATATCTCAACGCAATACAATAGCAAATCTCCAAAATCGACTGCATTTAGTTGCTTTAATCTTTTCTGGTATTGCTCATATAACTCTGTTCCCTGATTGTTATAGGCTGTGCTTTCCGAAGACGGAACTTCAGCTGGGAGCCAAGCACGATTTTTCCAACGATCAATTAAACCCGCCAACAATCTCGCTGGCCAACGTTTATCATCTATGTTTTCAGCTTGGATTAACTGCTTGAGCAACCGCAATTGGTCATCTGTATCCAAAATAGTGAAATTTGATTTTAAACCCACTAGTTCTGCATTTCTTCTAAGGATCTTTACAGAAATTGAGTGAAATGTGCCCATCCAAGGCATACCTTCGGCAACCTGCCCGAGCATATTGCCAACTCTATTTTTCATTTCACGAGCAGCTTTGTTGGTAAAAGTGACTGCTAAAATCTGATTTGGACTAGCGCGTCTCATGTTAAGCAAGTGTACCACACGCGCTGTAAGAGCTTTTGTTTTACCTGTACCTGCTCCAGCTAACATTAGAACCGGCCCATCTAGAGCCTCAACAGCTTTTTTTTGCTCTTTATTCAATTCATCTAAATAGGGAAAAGATCGAGCAGCCATAGCCTGTCTGCTTAAAGTTTCTACACTATCAGCTTTTGTAGTTTTATTTCTGCTCATAATTACTGGTTACTTTAAAAATTTTAAAAATGGAAGCTATGTTCTTGCTCTGTTCCTTCTGTCGACAAGTTTCAAGATCAAGTCCAATCTGAAAGATGTAGGCTTTAGACACGAAATTTCATGTCAGCGAACACCAATTAATCAAAAATTTCTTAAAAGATCTGAAAAAGGTAATTGTTTGAACAATTCGATAAATATTAAGATAATACATTGACTTTATGCCTTGCTGCGGTGCAGCTTGCGGCCAAAATTTATGCTTCCGTTTAAATATGGTGAAAAATGAAGACATTTAAGAAAATTCTGATAGCAAACCGTGGTGAAATAGCAATTAGGATCATGCGCGCAGCCAATGAAATGGGGAAAAAGACTGTTGCCGTTTTTGCTGAAGAAGACAAACTGGGTCTTCATAGATTTAAAGCAGATGAAGCTTATCGTATAGGAGAGGGTCTTGGGCCAGTAGCAGCCTACCTGTCCATTGACGAAATTATCAGAGTTGCAAAGCTAAGTGGCGCTGATGCAATCCACCCAGGTTATGGGCTGTTAAGTGAAAACCCAAACTTTGTAGACGCTTGTGATTCCAACGGAATAACATTTATCGGTCCCAAAGCAGAAACCATGCGTGCTTTAGGAGATAAGGCCTCAGCGAGAAAAGTGGCAATTGAAGCTAACGTTCCAGTAATACCGGCCACTGATGTTCTTGGAGATGATATGAACATCATTCGAAAAGAAGCCAAACGCATAGGATATCCCTTAATGCTTAAAGCTTCATGGGGCGGTGGAGGTCGGGGGATGCGACCTATTAATGATGAAAGTGAACTTGAAGATAAAGTTCTTGAAGGCCGTCGTGAGGCAGAATCTGCCTTCGGTAACGGAGAAGGTTACCTCGAAAAAATGATCACACGAGCTCGCCATGTCGAAGTTCAGATTTTAGGGGATCAAAGTGGCCAAATCTATCATCTTTGGGAACGGGATTGCTCCGTTCAAAGAAGAAATCAAAAAGTTGTAGAGCGCGCGCCTGCCCCATATTTGTCAGAGTCCCAACGCAAAGAATTATGTGAGCTAGGCCGCAGAATTTGCCAACACGTGAATTATGAGTGTGCTGGGACGGTTGAATTTTTAATGGATATGGATAGTGAAAAATTTTACTTCATCGAAGTAAATCCCAGGGTCCAAGTTGAGCACACTGTTACTGAGGAGGTTACCGGGATCGATATAGTCCAAGCTCAAATTTTAATTTCAGAAGGTTTTAGGTTAGCTGAAGCGACAGGAAAAACATCGCAAAACGATATCAAGTTAAATGGCCACGCACTACAAACTCGAATAACTACTGAAGATCCACAAAATAATTTTATACCAGATTATGGGCGTATCACAGCTTTCCGAGAAGCTACAGGAATGGGTATACGTCTCGATGGGGGAACAGCATATTCAGGTGGTGTGATTACGCGCTATTATGACAGCTTGCTAGTCAAGGTCACGGCGTGGGCCCCCACCCCTGAAAAAGCCATTTCAAGGATGGATCGCGCGCTGCGAGAATTTAGAATACGAGGTGTTTCAACCAACATAGCATTCGTTGAAAACTTACTAAAACACCCCACGTTTTTGAATTACGAATACACTACGAAATTCATCGACACTTCAACAGATTTATTCAAATTTAGTAAAAGAAGGGATCGAGGCACAAAAGTTCTAAATTACATAGCAGATATTACAGTTAACGGACACCCTGAAACCGTGGACAGATTAAAGCCGCCTAGTGACCTAAAATCCATTCGATCTCCTGCTGCTACTGTTGAACCTGGTTACGGAACCAGAAATCTCTTAGATGAAAAAGGACCCAAAGCAGTTGCTAGTTGGATGTTAGAGCAAAAACGATTGCTATTGACAGATACAACCATGCGAGACGGCCACCAGTCCCTTCTCGCAACGCGCATGCGATCATTAGACATGATTAATGCGGCTCCGTTTTATTCATCCAAACTTCCAAAACTTTTTTCAGTTGAGTGCTGGGGGGGGGCAACTTTTGATGTTGCGTATCGTTTTTTACAAGAATGTCCATGGCAAAGATTACGAGATATTCGCGCTGCAATGCCAAACATTATGACACAAATGTTATTACGAGCTTCAAACGGCGTCGGTTACACAAATTACCCTGATAATGTTGTAGATTTTTTTGTTAAGGAAGCTGCGAAAGGCATCGATGTATTCCGTGTTTTCGATAGCTTGAATTGGGTCGAAAATATGCGTGTTGCTATGAACGCCATTTTAGAAACTAACAAAATTTGTGAGGCTAGTATTTGCTACACTGGGGACATTTTGAATCCAGAGCGGGCTAAGTATGATTTAAAGTATTATGTTTCGATGGCTAAAGAATTAGAAGCGGCAGGCGCACATATTCTTGGTTTAAAAGATATGGCTGGATTATTAAAACCAGCAGCTGCTACCATGCTTATAAAAACGCTCAAAACTGAAATTGGCGTTCCTATTCATTTCCACACCCATGATACGAGCGGTATAGCGGCTTCAACTATTCTAGCCGCTTCAGAGGCAGGGGTTGACGCAGTAGATACCGCAATGGATGCTTTTTCAGGTGGAACCTCGCAACCCTGCCTTGGGTCAATTGTAGAAGCCCTAAGGCATACAGAGCGTGATACTGAACTTGATATTGATGATGTAAGGCAAATTAACAACTATTGGGAACATGTTCGTGATCAATATGTTGCTTTTGAGAGTGGATCGTCAGCACCTGCATCAGAAGTATACCTACATGAAATGCCAGGCGGTCAGTTTACAAATTTAAAGGCGCAGGCTCGTTCTTTAGGGCTAGAGGAACAATGGCCAGAGATCGCCAAGACATATGCAGATGTCAATCAAATGTTTGGCGACATCGTAAAAGTCACACCATCTTCTAAGGTAGTTGGTGACATGGCTTTGATGATGGTGTCCCAAGGACTTAGCCGACAGGATGTTGAAAACCCAGATATAGACCTCTCTTTCCCTGATAGTGTTGTGGATATGATGCGAGGTAATCTTGGCCAACCACCCGGTGGATTTCCCAAAAAAATTGCTGAGAAAATATTAAAAGGTGAAAAACCAAATTTGGAAAGACCTGGAAAACATCTTAAGAACGTTAATCTTGAAAAAGTTCGAAAAGATTTATCTGCCCAACTTGATGACATGATTATAGATGACGAAGACTTGAACGGGTACCTCATGTATCCAAAAGTTTTTATCGATTATATGGAACGGCACAAAATTTATGGCCCTGTCAGAGCCCTGCCAACAAAAACCTTTTTTTACGGCATGGAGCCTGGAGAAGAAATCACTGCAGAAATTGATCCTGGAAAAACACTGGAAATTCGTTTGCAAGCCGTTGGTGAAACAGATGATAAAGGAGACGTAAGGGTCTTTTTTGAATTAAATGGGCAACCACGCATTATTCGTGTCCCGAATAGACTGATAAAATCTCAAACAGTATCAAATCCAAAAGCAGAAGAAGGTAATAATGCTCACGTTGGTGCTCCTATGCCAGGTGTCATTGCGGGAGTGACAGTTTCAAAAGGTCAGTCAATCAACGAAGGGGATTTACTTCTTACAATCGAAGCCATGAAAATGGAGACTGGTCTTCATGCAGAACGAGACGCCGTTATAAAAGTGGTTCACGTTAGTACTGGATCACAAATAGACGCTAAAGATCTTTTGATCGAATTTGAATAATCTTCTATTTTTCACTTGCAGAGGCAAACGAGTGTTTGTAGAAGCGCCTTACCCACGGATGCGGGCGTAGCTCAGGGGTAGAGCGTTACCTTGCCAAGGTAAATGTCGTGAGTTCGAATCTCATCGCCCGCTCCAAATTACTTTCATTCAGCAGTGCAACCATAAGATTGGCTTTCTTATGCCCCCAACTAATATTGATCCAAAAATCATTCCTTGCCGTATTTATACCTAGATTTGGAGATAAATATGAGTTGTACATGTGGTCGATCGCCTACTGGGAAATGCGTTGGTTGGCATAAGTTAAGTGAAGAAGAATACCAAAAGAAAAAAATTGTTTGGGAAGCTAAACAAAAAGCCAAGGAAAATGCGGCCTGATCATGATACCGCAGGATGGATACCGTGGTCTATTTCATAACGCTCACAATCAAAAATGTGAGTGTGGAATGTGTGCTCCTATGGGGCCAGATTGGAGTGAAATGTCCAATACCGAAAAAATGGCAAAGATGATTATTCTGAAAGCCCAGATAGCGGCCCAGGATAATGCTAACAAATTAGACAATTAGACTACTGGGCACATACCTCCATCTAAATTGATTGCAGTACCTGTTACAAACGTAGCTCTTTTAGAGCAAAGAAACGCAACGAGATCTGCATATTCCTCTGCCTCACCAACCCGTCCCAAAGGTACTCGCTTAGCCATTTCATCATAAAGCTCCTGAGGATCCTTATTTCCAGCTCTCCTAACCCACTGCATAGATTTTATTAACCCAATACAAACAGCATTTACTCTTATTTGCTCCGAGGCAAACTCATTAGCCAATGACTTTGTTAAATTAAGGCCTGCAGAACGCATAACAGAAGTTGGCAAAGACCCAGCGGTTGGCGCTTTACCACCACCTATACTCGCATTGATTATGCAACCTCCGCCTCTCTTTCTCATGGATGGGACTACCAACTTGGATAATCTCACCGCAGACATCACCTTAAGATGAAAATCAGCAAGCCATTCAGCCTCATCTAATTTTTCTAAACTCTCTGCAGCCGAAGCGCCTGCATTATTTATAAGAAAATCAATCCCACCAAATTTTGACGTTGCATTTGATACAAGTTTTGAACAGTCCTCAGCAACAGTTACATCCGCAGGATATCCTACAACTTCTATTTTAGAATGTTGCCCTAAATGTTCCCTTACTTCTTTTATAATATCATCTACAGAGTGGAGCAAATGGTCAGCCCGGCGAGCACAAATAACAACCTTAGATCCTTCTAAAGCAAAACGTTGAGCGGTCGCGCGCCCTAGCCCATCACTCCCGCCCGTAATTAAGACAACTTTATTTTTCAAACCTAAGTCAAACATGCAAATTTATCCTTCTTTTTTAACAGTATTTGTACAAAAACTATTCTTTTAAAAAAAGTTGATAAAGAATTTAATTTCAAATAAAAAAATTAAGTGAAATCTTGATCCTAATAAGCTTAATTATGAAAATTATTTGATTGTTCTTTCCTGTGGCATTGCATAGATTAACTTATATCCAAAAATGGGGAAAAAATAATGGAAGACGGTCCAACTTACGGTTTCGATACGTTACAAATTCATGCAGGATCTCGTCCAGATCCTGTAACCGGAGCGCGTCAAACTCCTATTTATCAATCCACAGCCTATGTATTTAGAGATGCTGAACATGCAGCGGCTTTATTTAATCTTCAAGAAGTTGGTTACATTTACTCTAGACTTACAAACCCTACTGTTTCAGTCCTACAAGAACGTATAGCAACACTAGAGGGCGGTGTTGGAGCTGTGTGCTGTTCTTCAGGTCACGCCGCTCAAATTATGGCTTTATTCCCTCTAATGTCACCTGGATGTAACGTAATTGCTTCAACTCGTCTGTACGGTGGAACAGTGACTCAATTTAGTCAAACAATTAGGCGTTTTGGTTGGTCTGCTAAGTTTGTAGATTTTGATGATGTGGAGGCTGTCAAAAATGCTATCGACGAAAATACACGTGCTGTTTTTTGTGAGTCTATTGCCAATCCAGGAGGCTATATTACCGATCTAAAAGCTATTTCAGAAATTTCAGACGACGCTGGCCTACCTTTAATCGTGGATAACACTACTGCTACACCTTATTTGTGCAGACCAATAGAGTATGGAGCGACCCTAGTGGTTCACTCAACCACAAAATATATGACAGGAAATGGAACTGTAACTGGTGGTTGCGTTGTCGACAGTGGCAAGTTTGACTGGTCAGCAAACCAAAAATTTCCTTCGTTGTCGGAGCCTGAGCCCGCATATCATGGATTGCGATTTCATGAAACTTTTGGTGCTCTAGCCTTTACTTTTCACGGCATTGCTGTGGGGTTACGTGATTTAGGTATGACTATGAACCCTCAAGCCGCTCACTATACTTTAATGGGCTTAGAAACCTTATCACTTCGGATGCAACGTCATTCTGATAACGCTAAACAAATAGCAAGCTGGCTGGCAGAGCAAGACACAGTAGAAAGCGTTACTTATGCAGGACTAAAATCGTCACCCTATTTCGCTCGTGTTAAAACAATTTGTCCAAAAGGCGCTGGGGGTCTATTCACAGTGGCCTTGAAAGGGGGATACGACAGCTGCATAAAATTT
>NZGN01000029.1:0-8112 GCA_002691045.1 Marinovum sp. | reverse complement strand
GACTTAATTAATTGAACCATATTTGATCCGCTGCCCGAAATAAGGATTGCTACGGATAATTTCATATTAAATCGCCAAAATAATGAACTTTTTTTGTGTTCGTTACCTCACCAATAATAGTTGGATTTTCACCATTTTTCACAAGAAGAGAAAAAACATCGTCTTTGCAGTGCTCCGAGCAAATCACTGTCATGCCGATACCACAGTTAAAGGTCTTGAGCATTTCATTTTCGCTAACATTACCGCTAATTGCAAGCCATTTAAAAATTGAGGGTAAATCCCAGGAAGATAGATCTATTTTAATCCCCTGTCCGTCAATTAAAGCTCTCAAGATATTTTCAGTTAAACCCCCTCCCGTTACGTGGGCAAAGGCTTTGACTCCCTCTATGTTTTTAAGTTCTAGACATTGTTTAACATATAATTTGGTTGGCATTAGGAGTGCATCACCAAGGATTTTATCTTCAAAAGGAGCGTTATCAGACCACTGCAAACCAGTATTTTCTACTATTTTTCTTACCAATGAATAACCGTTAGAGTGTATCCCATTTGAACTTAGACCAATAATAATGTCTCCGACGTCTGTTGGTCGTGGTAATTCTTGACCTCGTTCCAAAGCGCCCACGGAAAAACCTGCTAGATCAAAGTCATTTCCTTGATACATTTGAGGCATTTCAGCAGTTTCGCCACCAATCAAGGAGCAACCGGCAAGCTCGCATCCCTTAGCAATTCCCTCGATTATGTTTTCAGCGTTTTCAAGGTTTAGTTTTCCTGTCGCAAAATAATCTAAAAATATTAGTGGCTCTGCCCCCTGGCAAATCAGATCATTTACGCACATTGCAACCAAATCTATGCCAATTGTTGAGAGTTGCTTTGTTTCGATAGCTATTTTTAATTTAGTGCCCACACCATCTGTGGCAGCAACCAAAATAGGGTCTTTAAATCCCGCAGCTTTCAGATCGAATAAACCGCCGAATCCACCTATGGCTGATATCACACCAGTCCTGTTAGTTTTTTTTAAGCTAGGTTTGATGCGTTGTACTAATTCATTGCCAGCATCTATATCAACACCAGCATCTGAATAAGATAATCCTTCATTTTTATCAGTCATAGAGATTCCTAAAGCATTAGAGTGGGCAAATATATTAAGCACTGAATATATTCAATCAGAAACACTTGACCTCTGCTGTAGTTGTGGCTAGCTAGCACGTGTAGTTGACGTGGGCCTGTAGCTCAACTGGTTAGAGCAGTGCGCTCATAACGCATTGGTTGGGGGTTCAAGTCCCTCCGGGCCTACCACTACATAATTAATTGGCTGGAATAATTAAAGAAACGCTCAAACCAGACAATATACAACTCTTTGATAGTTTCAGTATTCCCCCATGAGCTTCTACAATTTCCTTTGCAATTGGCAAGCCGAGCCCTACACCCGAACCTTTATTTTGGTTTCTGGATGGATCAAGTCGAGAAAAAGGCTGTAATACTTCTTCATATTGTGTTTGGTCGATACCGGGACCATCATCATGAACTGAAATTATTAAAGAATTTTCTTCGCTTTTTGTCTCAATTAAGATTTTACTGCCATAACGGTTTGCATTGTTGATGAGGTTTTCGAGAGCTCTTTTAATTGCAAAAGGCTTTAACTTAATAGTTGTAATTTTAATGTTTCTTAAAGTCTCTATTTTTATATTAGCCCGTGAAAAACTTTCTATTAAATCGTCGATTAAAACGGAGGGATTTATTTCCTCAGGAGGTACATCTGTTTCATTTTGAAATTTAGCAAAATCTAGAAACTCGTTCAAAAGCAGGTTCATATCTTCAACATCTTTTTCTAGAGGTTCTCGTTGTTCCTTTGGCAAAAAAGCAAGTCCGAGTTTTAATCTTGTAATAGGAGTTCTTAAATCGTGACTGACGCCTGATAGGATCATTGTTCTTTGTTTTAGGTGACGCTGAATTCGCTCTCTCATATCTAAAAAAGCTTGACCTGCTGCCCGAACTTCCAGAGCACCACTCGGATAATAATTGACATTTTCGCCATGACCAAATGCCTCAGCTGCATTTGCCAAACGGGTTATAGGACGAAGTTGATTCCGTAAATAAAAGAATGCAATGATTGTAAAAAAAGCGCCAAAAACAATTAAGTAAACAATAAGCTGATGAGGATTAGAAGCGGAGACCCTTTTTCTTGAAAATTGCAAATCAAAATATTCTTGCCCTGATTTAATACGAGTGTTCACTTTTTTGTTATTGGGCATGTCTACTGTTAATATTTCTGGTATAGCAAGTAGCTCTCTTCGAACAACGATACCAGTTAAATCAAACATTCTTCTACGTTCTATAAATTCTGTATCCTGAGAAACAATTGACATCGACATGCCCAAAGAGCGCGCAATCTGCTGAGCAGCTACGGCGCCGTCTCTCTCTATAACTTCAGTCAGCAAGTCCAGCTCTGCTGCAACAGTTCTCGTCATTTGAACTGTAACACCCTCAAAATGCTTTTGTATGAAAACAATAGAAACAATTAGTTGCAGAAAAACTACGGGAAAGACAAGAATCAGAGCCGCTCGGTAATACAGCCTTTCGGGCATATATGATTTGATCCAAGTAAACATAGCATTTAAACCTAATCACAACTTTGCGGAAAGGGAAATTATATTGTCAGATAATAACAGTATTATAGCAAGGATAACAAAACCTGCTGCAAACATATTTCGTATACTTTCACCAAACCCAAGTCCTATGACGTATACTGGTACAAATACCTATATTGTCGATAACGGAGAAATAGCTGTGGTTGACCCTGGTCCAAAAATTCAAGAGCATTATGATAATATCCTGGAGGTCATAGGTGACAGACCCGTTAAATATATATTTTTAACACATAGCCATATCGACCATTCGCCATTGGCAGCTGACCTTTCCATAAAATATAATACGCCTGTATATGGATATGGGCCATCTGACGCTGGTTTAAGTTCAACAATGCTTAAATTGATAGCTGATGGCTATGAAAGTGGTTCTGAGGGAATTGATCATAATTTTCACCCTGACTTATTAATAGAAGATGGTGAATATTTTGAATTAAATGAGACTTCAATAATTGCCATTCATACTCCAGGACATATGGGTAATCATGTTTGTTTTCAATATGGTGGAGTACTTTTTTCAGGTGATCATATTATGGGTTGGGCCACGTCGATGGTTTCGCCTCCGTACGGAGATCTAACCCAATTTATGGCTTCATGTCATTTGCTTAAAGATATAAATATTTCCCTAATTTTACCCGGACATGGTGAGCCAGTTGATGACCCAAAGGAAAGAATAAAATATCTAATAAGGCATCGTCTCGAACGAGAACAACAAATTAAAGCGACGCTTCAGTATAATCCTCTCAATGCTTTAGAGATTACTGAGTTAGTATATATTGATGTCGATAAGTCTCTCATTCCTGCTGCGACAAGAAACGTATTTGCGCACCTTTTGGACCTTAATGAACGTGGCTTTGTAGAGTTCGAAGGTATTATCTCAGAAACTATGAAAGTTAGACTGATAAAAAATTAAATTTTTTAAGTGTATTATTCCTCTAGACGTTCGAAATACCTATTGCTATATCGGCTACTAGATCCGGCGTAGCTCAGCGGTAGAGCAGTTGACTGTTAATCAATTGGTCGTAGGTTCGATCCCTACCGCCGGAGCCATATAAAGATGAGGCTTAGCTTAACGGCGGCCTCTTTTTTGTTTTTTGCTCGATAGGGACATTCTTATAACTGAGCATACTGGTATTATTTGCTGCTTTATTTTTTCGAATATTTTATTGTCTAAAAGCGTCATCTTTTAATTTGGCAATCGGCTGCCAAAAATATTCTAGAATTGTTTGTTGTCCTCTAATTATGTCAACCTGGGCAATCATTCCTGGATTTAAAGGTACAACGGAACCATCAGTGTCATATAAGTCATTTACTAACTTTACCTCAATTGCGTACATGTATGATTGCTTTTCCTCCCTGTAAACAGCGTCAGCTGAAACTTTATACAGCAAACCTGATAAATAACCATATTTTGCAGCATCATAAGCAGTTAAACTTATTCGAACACCCTGGCCGGTTTCTATTTTGGCGATATCTTTGGGGTTAATGAAAGCTTCAATAAAAAGTTTGTCAGTAGTAGGAACAATTTCCGCAATTACATCACCGGTCTTTATGACTGTTTCCTTATCAGAAACGGGTAAGCTGTTAATAATACCATTTGATGGAGATCTAATTTCTGTCTGCTCTAATTTTTGTTCCAAGATAGGTATTCGGGCTTTAATTTCAGAAAGTTCATTGATGTAAACAGCTCTCTCATCAAATATATCTCTTTCGTAACCAGACTTTAAAGCTTCAATTTGAGCTTGGAGCCTAAGATAACCAGCTTCAGTTTCTTTAACTTTTGCCTCCAAAACTTGAATTTCAGACCTTAATTGGGCGGTCTCCCTTTTTAGGCGAAATTTTTCTGAAGATCCTAAGGCACCTGCGGTTATTAAGGGTAGCAACTCTTCGCTTTCCTCATTAATAAGTATTTGTAAATCCTTAGCTCCAGAAAGTTCTTGTTTAATAGTTTCCAAGCTCTTTTCTAATTGATCTCTTTCACTTTCAATAGAAAATAAAAGTGATCGCAAGTTGGATTTATTGGCTAAAAATAAAGCTAATTGAGATTCGCGAACACTTTCTGAAAAGTTTTTAAGATTACGTTCTAGTTGATTTATATCTGTATTTTTCAGTTCGGCATCTAGTCTCACTAACTTAGCAGTAAGGCTATTCCTTTTGGCAATTATTTCTTCTAATGATCCTTCTGCCGCTGTTGAATTGATTAATGCGAGTACCTGATCCCGTTCAACAGTATCGCCCTCTTTCACGAAGATTTCTTTGATAATTCCTCCGTCAGGTGCCTGAACTAATTTATTTTGACCCTCTGCTACCAGACGCCCCTCTCCTCTGGTAATAAGATCCAGCTGTGTTTCCCTTGCCCAAAAGTATCCTGCAGCTAGGACCGTGAGTAGCAAACCAATCATAATCTGATTACTATAGTTAAACATCAGAATCTTTTTTTCGCCTCTTTGACATTTTCTTTGCAACCAGTGCTTTATAATCGTTCAATTTTCCATCCCATACAATTTTACCTTGATCTAAAAGAATTACTCGACCGCAAATATTCATTACGGTTGGTTTATGGGTAACGGCTAATAATGTAAGCTTAGATTTGTTTTCATTTAAAGCTTTTAAAAGTGTAGCTTCCATCTGAGTATCCATTGCACTTGTTGCTTCATCAAGTAACAGAATTGAGGGCTCTTGTAATAATGCTCTTGCAACGCATAATACTTGCTTTTGACCTCCCGATAGGTTGGATCCTCTATCCAAGATGGGGAATTCAAGCATATCAACTTTGTTTTCACCAAGAAAATTAGCCCCAGCGTTATTCAAGGCTTTAACGACTTTTTCGTCGTCAAAATCTTCATATCCAAGTGTTAAGTTCTCTCTTATCGTTCCAGCAAATAACCAGCTATCTTGGAAAACAACTCCCACATTTTTAAATAGTTCATCTCTAGGAATTGAGCTTGCCTCATTGCCGTTTATTAAAACAGATCCTGTTTCAGGCTCAAGAAGACCGCTGATAGTTCTAAGTAGCGACGTCTTCCCGGCCCCAGACCGACCTATAATTGCAATTTTTTCGCTTCTCTCTACGCCAAGACAGAGGTTTGTGAAGATCGGCTTACTATCGGCTGACAATTTTATTGAGGCGTTTCTTATATCAATGACTGTATTCTTATTTACACGTTCAAGACCAACTTTTGAAAAACGTTCACGCCTTTTCTGAGAAAAAAATTCAACTAAATTTTTTCGAGCTACATAAGCACTATTGGCTCGCCCAAGAGTTTGAGCCATTTTGGCTAAAGGACCTAGTGTTTTACCAGACAAAATTACAGTTGCTATTATCGCTCCCATCGAGATTTTTTGTTCTACGAATAGATGGAAACCGTAAACAATAATGGCAATTTGCGCAATTTGCTGAACAACAGTAACAAAGTTGGCACTAATTTGGTTAAACCGTTTTGCGCTATTGGATACTTTTGAGAAATCATCAGCCTGAGCATTGAACTTCTTCTTTAAAAGAGAATAAGCTCCATTCACCCTCAAGGCGTCTAAGCCTGAAAGGATTTCGACTAAGAGGCCCTGCCTGCTTTGATTAACTTGAGATACCCTTTCTGATGTGCGCAACAAAAAGGGTTGTATCAAAATTATTCCAAGAATTGCTACTGGAACGGCTAGCAATGGAACCATAAAAAGTTGATCGCCGATATAGTAAATGACCAAAATGAAGATAAAGATAAAAGGCAAGTCTATAAATAAAATAAGACCTGCCGAAGAAATAAAGTCCTTATACGTCTCATAATCCCGAGAAATAGTTGATAATGAACCAATGGAGCGCTTCGTGAGATCTGTCTTTGTTTCGACAAATTGCTCGAAAATTTGATCGTTGGATCTTTTATCTTTATGTATCGCACTGTTTGCTAAAATTGCGCCTCGAGCCGACTTAAATAATTGATCAAAAATAATTGCTATCCCAACTCCGAGAGCAAGTGCATAAAGAGATTGATCAGCCTGATTTGGCAGAACCCTATCATAAACAACCATTATAAAAATAGACGTCGCTAAGCCGAGAATATTTGAGGTAAAAGAGGCCAAAGCTATCCAAAAGAAATTAATACCACCAAGATTTGCAAAAGGATTTAATAATTTAATTCGGTTTTTTATGTTTTTCTTTTCTTCATACTTTGGAGACAAAGAAAAAATCTTTTTATTCTTTAACTTAGATAAGCCTTTTAAACTAATTTTCATTTTTTTCTTACTATCGAAAGATAGGGTTATCTCTTCTTCATTTAATGAAGAAATAAGAGCAAAATGTCCCCCATCAAAAAAACAAATCTTATTTTCAAGTCCCAGGGAATTTGTTTGTTCGTTATTTTCTAACTCAGCTAATTCAAATTCTAGCTCATCTATCATTTCAGTGAAGGTGTTGAAGTCTTTAGGATCAGGTTTCGAGTATAAAATCTCCTGAATAAATCCTTCAGAAACATGTCTGCTATGAACGGCGAAAGCTGATTTAAGAATTTTACTCTTCTGAGCTATTGTTTGCGTATCTTTTTGCGCATAAATATCGTAATTTTCTGCATTTTTATTCATTATTATTGTTACTCAAAATCTATAGTGATTTAATTTGATAAACTTTCAATCTGAACGCATAAATTAGTTAAATCACATTGGCGTCCGACGGCCTGGTGAAAATTCATAATTTCAATCAGAAGTTGATATTCAAGTGCTACTTTTTGACTACGTAAATCGTAAAAATTCATTTTTTCCGTCGCTAAGTCAATGACAGATGCAGAGCCTGCCCTAAGCTTCAATTCTATGTCTTCTGCTATGATTTTTGAGTTGTTAATTTGCTCTATCAGAAGTTTGGAGCGCATTTTATAAATTACATCAAAGGTTTTTAGGGACTCAAATGCTGTTTTCTGCAGCAGTGTTAAATCTTCCTTTTGATCTCTTAGAGCCTCAATTTGCAGAGTTTTTTCCTGTCGTTGAAAATCTCGTTTTCCTCCATCTTTAACGGGAAGAGTTATATTGAGGCCGAGAAAGCCAAATGAGTTATCTATATCTTTAATGTCAGCTGTTGCCGTGCCGGCAAGGGCTACGTAAGGAGAATATGAAGCGTCTATAGCTTCAATTTCTTTTTCTAAGATTGAGATTCGAGTTTCTATAAGCTCCATCTCAGAGAAAATTGTTTCTTTTGTAAGGCTTTCGAAAGACTTCCATTTTTCTAAATCTACCTTAAAAAATCCATTTTCTTTAGTTAATTTGTATTTCCTTCGTAATAAATTTGCAGCGTCTGCTGCTGTTTTGGAGGTCAGAAAAGCTTCTTCACTCTTTAATTTGAGTTGTTCAAGTTTTAAAATGTCTGTTTTTGAGATTATATTCGCTTTTGCAGCCGTTTTGATGAGTGGTAAATTTTCATTGTAGACAGCCAATTGTTCTTTATAGATTTTTTCAATTTTATAAAAATTTAAAATTGTTTGTTCAG
>NZGN01000028.1:0-23699 GCA_002691045.1 Marinovum sp. | reverse complement strand
GTTGCTTTTTTCCCACAATGGCAAATAGTTCTGATTTCTCTCATTTCATCAGCCAATGCCAATAGTGCCGCTGATCCAGGAAATAGCTTTCCTTGAAAATCTACTCTCAAACCATAACACATAACGGGTACATTTAAATCATCAACTGCACGCGCTAATTGCCATACTTGTTCCTCAGATAGAAATTGAGCCTCATCAATAAAGACACAAGAGCAAGGCCCTTTATTTAATCGCTCTTCGATTTTTTGAAACATATTTTCTTTGCTTGCAAAAGTATCTGACTCTGAAGCTATTCCTATCCTTGAGCCTATTTTTCCTTCACCAGCTCTTTTGTCAAAGCCTGCCGTCATGAGATATGTATCCATTCCTCTCTCTTGATAATTATGAGAAGCTTGTAGCAACAGTGTAGACTTGCCAGCATTCATAGTTGAATATTGAAAATAGAGCTTAGCCATGGCTATCAGAAATGGAGAAATTTTCATACTTTAACAAGATTAAAGCATTGAATTTTTTAAAATACAGTTGTTGATTCATGTTTTTGTTACAATTTGTGTCAGTGGCCACTAAATTCACACAAAATATGTTGAGAAATTCCAAGGCTTTCAAGTTTCTTACTTCCGCCCAAATCTGGCAGATTAATGATAAAAGCACAGGCTAATATTTCACCCCCTAATTTTTCTACTAAAGAAATTCCAGCTTCTGCTGTACCTCCGGTTGCGAGCAAGTCATCCACTATTAGTATTTTATCTCCCGCCGAAATGGCGTCTTCATGAATTTCAAGCGTAGCTTTCCCATATTCTAATTCGTAATCTTGGGTTATTGTTTTTCCTGGAAGTTTGCCTACTTTGCGTATTGGTACAAAACCGCATTCTAGTTCTCTTGCAATTGCTCCTCCAATTATAAAACCCCTTGCTTCTAACCCTATAATTTTGTCAATTTTGGTGTTCCTATAAGGCTCTACAAGTTTTTCTATGCATTCACCAAAGCCTTTAGCATTATCAAATAAACTTGTTACGTCTCTAAACATGATACCTGGAATAGGAAAATCAGGTATAGTTCTAATGAGGTCTTTGATTGAAGACATTGTTAATTTCCCTCCCGGTTCTAAAGTGAGTTAATTATTTCTTTATTTTCATAATTGTTATTGTAATTTTGAATTGTGGTAAACAAGTGTATTTATCCTGGTTGCTCAAAATATATTTCAATCTAACTACCGTATTAAGGTTTTTATGCGGTCTACCGCTTTTAAATTGTTTCAATCTCAACTAGTGACGCACACAGATAGTAATTGGAAGATAAAATGAAACAGACGCTCCTTAACGCTTTTGCAACTTTAAACAAGCCAGATTTCAACTTTATGAATGATGAAGGCCTATCTGTTTCTCGAATAAGAACAGAACTTTTGTCAGGACTTACTGTGGCTCTTGCTCTTGTGCCTGAAGCTGTAGCTTTCGCTTTTGTCGCTGGTGTGCACCCTTTAGTTGGTTTGTATGCTGCTTTTCTAGTTGGTTTGATCACAGCAATTTTGGGTGGGCGTCCGGGAATGATTTCTGGAGCTACTGGTGCATTAGCAGTAGTTATGGTTGCATTAGTTGCTCAACATGGGGTGGAATATCTCTTTGCAACAGTAGTTTTGATGGGACTTCTGCAAATTTTAGCAGGTTTTATGCAATGGGGAAAATTTATTCGGTTGGTCCCACATCCTGTAATGTTAGGTTTTGTCAATGGTCTAGCCATTGTAATTTTTTTAGCTCAAATGACACAATTTAAAGTCCCTGGAACAGTGGAAGTATCTGGTCATGGCTCTTCAGGAGGAGAGTGGCTTAGTGGCAGTCCTTTATACTTAATGTTGGGTTTGGTTGCTCTAACCATGTTAATTATTTACATCATGCCACGTGTTACACGAATTATTCCTGCGCCTCTTGCTGGTATAGGTGTTGTAGCAGGACTAGTTATATTTTTTGGATTAGATGTTCCAAGAGTTGGCGATATGGCGTCCATTAAGGGAGGGTTACCAATGTTTCATATCCCGGCTGTCCCAATAACTTGGGAAACTCTTGAGATTATATTGCCATTCTCGATTATTTTGGCTGCTATTGGGCTAATTGAAAGCCTTTTAACCTTAAATTTGGTTGGCGAAATGACGGAAAAAAGAGGTGGGGCAAGTCAGGAATGTATAGCACAGGGGCTTGCTAACACAGCAACCGGCTTTTTTGGGGGAATGGGTGGATGTGCCATGATTGGGCAGTCCATGATCAATGTAAAGTCAGGCGGTAGAACACGTATAGCAGGAATTGCTGCAGCATTATTTTTATTGGCATTTATCTTAGTTGGCGCCCCTATTATTGAGATGATACCTTTAGCAGCCCTTGTTGGAGTTATGTTCATGGTTGTGATAGGAACATTCGCATGGAATTCGTTTAAAATTCTTAGACGAGTGCCTCTGACGGATGCCTTTGTTATAATCCTGGTGACTATTGTAACCGTTATATCGGATTTAGCAGTTGCTGTCGTCGTCGGTGTTATCGTATCAGCTTTAGCTTATGCCTGGAATAATGCTAGAAGAATTCATGCTCATACAGAAATCTCAGACAAAGGGGCTAAAATTTACCGTATTCAAGGCCCTTTGTTTTTTGGTTCCTCTGACGGTTTTTTAGAATTATTTGATGTCGAAAATGATCCAAATGAAGTCATTATCGAGTTTTCAGACAGCCGGGTAGTAGATCAATCTGCTTTGCAAGCAATTGAGGCTATTGCGAGTAAATATGAGACTGCTAACAAACGAATTCAATTAAGGCACCTTAGTCGTGACTGTCATTATTTACTTACAAAAGCCGGTCATCTGGTAATAGACAGTGATGATGATCCTGATTACGGCCTTGCCGTGAACTATTCAGTAAAAACAGGTATTTTGGATAGTAATCATTAACTATCTGGATAGGCACCATCGCATTATGGCTTTTTGAACATGAAGGCGATTTTCTGCTTCATCAAATATAACGGAGTTTTTCCCGTCCATAACACCAGAAGTTGCCTCCTCATCCCTATGTGCTGGCAAACAATGCATGAAAAGGACATCAGTTTTTGCCGTAGACATTAATTCTTCGTTGACTTGAAATGCCTTGAGTTGATTACGACGGTCTTTTTTTACTTTGGGATCGTCATGCATACTTATCCACGTATCAGTAGCAATTAGGTCTGCATCTTTTATTGCCGAATATGGGTTTCGATCGATATAGAATTCTACCCCAAGGTTTTTTGCCTCTTGGGTCAAACTTTTTGAAGGGTCTAGTTCTTTAGGTCCAGAAAAAGTAAGTGAAAACTTAAACTTTTCAGCTGCGTGTAGAAAACTATTCAGAACGTTGTTTCCATCGCCAAACCAAACAACTTTTTTACCTTCAATGGAGCCACGCTTTTCCTCGAATGTCATAATATCAGCCATTATTTGACAGGGATGACTTTCGTTAGTTAACCCATTTATTATGGGTACGGTAGAATATTTGGCGAGTTCATAAAGTGTATCACTGTCAAACGTCCTTATCATTATTAAGTCTACATAACGACTTAACACGCGCGCTGTATCAGCTATCGATTCACCTTGTCCAAGTTGCATTTCAGCGCCAGAAAGAACCATTGGTTGGCCTCCAAGTTGCCGGACGCCTACATCAAAGCTAGTCCTTGTTCGTGTAGACGGTTTCTCAAAAACCAAAGCAACTATATGTTGATGCAGAGGTTGGTTTTTATCAATTGTTCCTTTTGGAAGGCCGACTCTTGCATCCTTCATTTCTTGGGCCTGTTTGAGTATCCCCTTTAGATCTTTGGTAGATATCTCATTTAAATTTAAGAAATGCTTCATATTAAAATATTTTCTTCGAAAAGTTTTTATTTAGAAAAAATTGTCATTGCGCTTTCTAATTTTTCTAGCGCTACATCTATTTCTGTATCAGAAACGGTTAAAGGTGGCAAAAGGCGCACGACATTATCTCCTGCTGGTACAGTCAATAAATTGTTTGCGTAACATGCATTAACAAAATCAGTATTTTGCACTTTGCACTTCAGCCCTATCATTAGGCCCTTTCCGCGAACTTCCTCAAAAACGGATGTATTTTTTTTAAGAAGTCCCTGCAGACCATGATAAAATCGTTTTGCTTTATGATTAACATCATTCAAAAAATTAGGATTAGAAATGATATCCATAACCTTCAAGCCTACCGCACATCCCAATGGGTTCCCCCCATAAGTTGATCCGTGAGTTCCTGCTGTCATTCCAATAGCAGCTGTTTCTTTCGCCATAACAGCGCCAAGCGGAAAACCGCCTCCTATGCCCTTTGCAACCATCATTATGTCTGGTTCTATTTCTGACCACTCATGAGCAAATAATTTGCCTGTTCGTCCAACCCCGCATTGGACTTCATCTAATATCAATAAAATCCCTTTTTCATCACAAGTTTTGCGAAGACCTTGTAGGCACTGTTCAGGTATTGGCCTGATCCCTCCCTCCCCCTGAATGGGTTCAATTAAAATAGCGGCAGTTTTGTCCGTGATTGAGTTTTCTATGGCTGAATGATCATTCCATGGTATGTTAATAAAGCCAGGTAATAATGGCCCAAAGCCTTTAGTCATTTTTTCAGAAGCTGTCGCCGCTATACCTGCTGAAGATCTTCCGTGGAAGGAGCCTTCAATTGTAATAATTTCGAATTTCTTAGGATATCCTTTTTCAAACCAGTATTTTCGTGTCATTTTTACAGCTAATTCGCAAGACTCAGTACCTGAATTCGTAAAAAAAACGGTATCCGCAAATGAATTCTTTACCAATTTATCTGCTAAAGCGCGCTGCTCAGGGATTTGATATAGATTTGAGACATGCCAAAGTTTTTCTGCTTGAGATTTTATAACACTAACAAGTTCAGAATTCGAATGGCCAAGAGAATTTACCGCAATACCGGATGCAAAATCTAAAAATTGACTTCCACTGGCTTCAACTAACCAAGATCCTTTTCCGCTAACAAACTCCAAATCTGCTCTTGCATATGTCGGTAGTATAGAGGTTGTCATGGTTTTACTTTTACTGAATAATTACTGAGGTTTTCTCTATAACCTATATAAAAATAAGGACAAACCTTTTTTGTTTATTCGACAGTTTCCATTTTAAACTTAGTCATCTGGCCTTGAAATAGAAAATATTTCACGAACTACGCTATAATCTCGGTAACCCAAACGAGTAAGTGGATTGAACTTGCTTACATCAAATTTTCCATCAACCACATAATCATCATTCATATGGACGCCAACCACTTCTCCAAAAACAGCAAAGTTTGCAGCTCCAGGTAACTTTATAATTTTGATTAATTTACACTCCAATGCCGCAGGGGCGTCGAGAACTCTTGGACATTCTATTAGCTTACAGTCTGTTTTTTTTAATTCAGCATGTTTGAATTCATCAATGTCTGCGGGCAAGGTTTTTGATGTTGCATTCATTTGGTGACGCATCTCGTAAGATACGATATTTACACAAAACTCTTTTGTTTCTCTGATGTTTGAAACTGAGTCTTTAGTTCCATTTCTATCAAATTTATCTCCTGTAGAGGCAAACATAACTTGTGGAGGAACATAAGCAACCGCATTAAAAAAAGAATATGGGGCTATATTATCAATAGAATTTTTATCTCTTGTTGAAATCCAACCAATTGGGCGAGGTGTTACAATTGCGTTAAATGGGTTATGTTTCAGCCCATGACCATCTTCGGGTTTATAGAACATTTTAAAACTTCCTTTGAACATGAGATAGAGCCATGCTACCCCGCCTTCCAGATAAATTTGAAATTTATCCAATTCTTTATGGCAGAAGTGCATATGGGAGTTTTTTGTGTACGCGATAAATACTGAAACTAACGCTGATTATTGGGAGGTTGAGGCTCTATACGATCTGTGCTTTGCTCCTGGCAGGGAAGCTTTATCTTCTTATCGCTTAAGAGAAAACACAAAACCTATTACTGAACTTTGCCTTATAGCAAGAGATGAACAACATATTTTGGCTGGTGCTATTCGCTATTGGCCTGTGAAAATAAAAGACCACTCTGCTTTATTGTTAGGCCCAATCGCTGTCCATCCAACGAGGCAGGGGGAGGGATTAGGAAGTTTGTTGATTAAAGATAGTTTAAAACAAGCTGAAAATTTGGGTCATTCTAGGGTGCTCTTAATAGGGGATTTGCCTTACTACAGTCGATTGGGCTTTAAAAAGCTGTCAAATGTTAAAATGCCACAACCGACTAATCCAGAACGTGTTTTAGGGATTGAACTTGTTTTTGGCGCCTGGGATATTTTAGGCGGATCAGTGGAAAGCTTTGGCTAATTCGCAGTTTAAATAAGATCAACTCACGATTTTGCCTGCTTTCCTTTAGGCTTCATTTAAGTTATCCGCAGATATGCCTAGATATGCTCTAAAAATAGAATACAATGGTGCTCCTTTTGTAGGATGGCAGCGGCAGCAAAGCCAAATTTCTGTGCAAGGTTCGATTGAACGTGCTCTTTCGCAAATTGAGAATAACGAACATCTAATAGCCGGTGCGGGGCGTACCGATGCTGGTGTCCATGCAAGGTCTCAAGTCGCCCATTGTGATTTGAACAAAAAATGGGATCCTTTTCGACTTTCTGAAGCTTTGAACTTTCATTTAAAGCCACTTCCAATAGCAATAATTGATTGTGCGTTAGTTGATGATGATTGGCATGCGCGTTTTTCAGCAGTGGAGAGAAAATATATATTCCGACTTCTTGTCAGAAGGGCTCCATCAACGCATGAGGCTGGGTTAGTTTGGCAAATTGGCCATTCGCTTGATTTATCTGCAATGCAAGAGGCATCTCAATACTTGGTAGGTAAACATGATTTTACAACATTTCGCTCATCGATGTGCCAAGCTAAGAGCCCAATTAAGACCTTGGATGAATTTAAAATTGAGAGTTCTGAAGGGTGGTCAGGTACTGAGTTTAGGTTCCGATTAAGGGCAAGAAGTTTTCTTCATAATCAAGTTCGTAGTTTTGTGGGTACCTTAGAACGCGTGGGTTCGGGTAGCTGGAGTCCAGCTGACGTAAAAAAAGCTCTAGAGGCAAAAGATAGATCTCTTTGTGGCCCAGTTTCGCCGCCACATGGATTATATCTGTCTGAAGTTGTTTATGAAAATGATCCTTTTTCTTAAATTTTATTTTTAGTATTTAAAGTTGGTTGAGAGTTTGCTGGACGTTCTGGCCAAAAATGTTTTGGGTACCTTCCTTTCATATCTTTTCTAACATCCTCGTATGAGCTTTCCCAAAATGATACTATATCGGTAGTCGTTTGTATTTTTCTTCCTGCTGGAGACAAAAAAGTTATCCGGATTGGTAATCCAGCGCTCGTAGGATGAGTTTTTTGACCGTACATTTCCTGAATTCGAATTGATATTTCTGGTACATTGTTTTCATAATTTATTTTAATTTTCCTCTGTAACGGTGTTACAAAGTGAGCGGGCACCAATTTATCCAGCAACTGCCGTTCTTCCCAATTCAGTAGAGATTGCAGCGCCTCAAAATCATCAAACTTTTTCCAATCTTCTGCAGATTTTATATTTTGCAAAAATGGGGTTAACCAGATTTTAACTGTTTCAAGTAGATTTTTATCTGACATATCAGGAAATTTATCCCCAGCCATTCTAACCCTAGCCAATAAGTATTTAGCATTCTTTGAATGAAAAAAGCCAAGTTGTTTAATACCATCAAGCATGGCGTCAACAAAAATATCATTAGGCACATTTTTCCATGGATTCTCGTGCAAATTTAAGTGGCCAAGTTTCTCTTGGCATTGGGCAATGACCTTCTTGTTTCTGGTAGACCAATAACAAGTGTTTGCTGCGATAATTTGTTCTTCAAATAATTCTTTTATTTCTGATAAAGTTATTGGCGCGCAGTAACGAATTTTTGCATCCTTTTGATTTCCATCTAAACTGCACGCAACGATGAAAGGTTCAGATCTTAAAGGATCATTTTCTGCCAATACAGCTCCTTTCCCATTCGATAAAATATATCGTGGTATTTGCCCGTCCCGCCGTTTCCCAATTCGGTCGGGATAGGCGAGAGCAACTAGTTGGCCAACGGTATAATTTGATTTATTAACTTTGTATTTTGAAAGCCGGCTGGCTTCTTTTAAAATTCTTTTTGCTATCGGTAGCTTTATGGAACCGGACTGATTGGATTTTTCTCTTTGAACTTTCTTAACAGCGTCTAATCTTAGATTGATATCAGTATTTCTTGAATGCTCCAGTGGATCTGCATCAGAAAGAATCGATGCGAGCAAAGGTGCATCTTGCGCACCAGAGAGGATTATTTTTGATAATCGGGGGTGTATTGGAATTTTAGACAGTGAACGCCCTTGTTTTGTAATTTGAAGCTTTTCATCTATAGCTTCAAGCATTTGCAGTACTTTATGAGCCTCTGAAACGGCGTTTTTGTTTGGTTTGGTGAGTAATGCAAGATCATCTACATTACCGCCCCACAAGGCTAGTTCCAAAACAAATGGGGTTAAGTCTGACTTTTCAATTTCAGCTGGAGAGAACTCTGGAAAGCTTCCATCTTGGGACTTCGACCACAGTTTGTAACAGTTGCCAGTTGCTAGTCGTCCTGCACGTCCCATACGTTGATCTGCCTCTGATTTAGATATTTTTTGGGTGACTAAGCGCGCCATACCTGAACTGGAGTCGTATATAGATCTTTTAGAAAGGCCACTATCTATCACATGGTCTATTCCCTCTATGGTGAGTGAAGTTTCTGCTACATTTGTTGCAAGGACTATTTTTCGCCCGTCTGGCAAAGGTTTTATTGCATTTTGCTGATCTTTGAAATCTAACCTTCCATAAAGGGGAAAAATTCTACAATCGGTTGGTACTTGTCCTTTCAAAGAGGCAGCGACTTTGATAATTTCTGCCTCTCCCGGCAAGAAGACTAGTATACTCCCTGTCTTTTTTTTGATTACTTTGAGTATTACCTCGCTAATGGCTTTTGGAATTATTTCTTCTTGAGTTTGAGGTAATTTTTGCCAATGAGGAGTAACGGAAAAACTTTTACCCTGACATTTAATTATTGGAGCATTTTGCATTAGTTTAGAAACTGCATTGACTTCTAGTGTTGCAGACATGACCAAAATCTTCAGATCACTTCTCAAAACATTCGCTGTTTCAAGACAAAATGCGAGACCAAGATCTGCGTTGAGGCTCCTTTCGTGGAATTCATCAAAAATTATTGTAGATACGTCCTTCAGCTCTTGGTCTGCTTGGATCATCCTTATTAAAATTCCGTCTGTTACCACCTCAATTTTTGTTAGTTTACTGCACTTTGTTTCGCCTCTAATTCGATACCCTACGGTCTTTCCAATTGGTTCATTTAGGGTCTGAGCCATTCTTGCCGCAACTTGCTTTACGGCAATCCTCCTGGGCTCTAGCATGATCACTTTACCTTTGGAAAATACAGGATCATTAATAAGGTTGATGGGAACTGCTGTAGATTTCCCAGCGCCTGTAGGCGCTGTCAATACAGCTCTTTTTGTTTTCTTTAGCTGCTCTGCCAGCTCATCAAGAACTGAAAATATGGGTAAATTTTGAGACAAGGTGCTTTACCGTTTAGTAAATTTAGTTCGTCCACGTAAAGCCTTTATCTCTAAGCTTTCGACAGAATAAAGTTCACCTTTCTTGATATAATTGACAGTAAAAGGAAAAACTTTGCCTTCTTTCATCTCTTCATCTGAATAGCCATCCTCACGGATGTATTCTCCTTGGCATTTTGCAGAGTTTTCTTGAATTTTAATTTTAGATAATTTGATTTCTATTCGACGAGCGCCATCAAACAGATGAAATGTTTGTGAACATATTGTTTTTTTATCTTTATCGCTCATGACTAAATGAATAGCCGTCATAGGATCTACAGTTCCCTTTTGAGATTTAGGCTTTGCCCAGTGAGATTGTGGAACTTTTGTAGAAGTGACCTTTGGTACCATTTTATGGTACACCATAGATTTTTCTTCCTTTCTTCGCTTCGTATCTGATTTTCCACGATAATAGGTAGGTATGTATAGCTTATTTGATAACTTTCCTTTGGACTCAGCTTGAAATTTATACTTGGTAACCATCCTAGCTAGACCTTTAGACATTAAAACGCCTGAGATATCGTAGTCACTTTCAGATGTTTTAATTGAGTAAATCAATTCACCAACTTTTATACCCCACAAAAAAACATCAAAACTGTATTTTTCTGTTTTGGCATAAATACTAGTTGTGCTGAGAAGTACTGCAGACACAAATGCAGTTAAGAAAAGTTTTTGTTTGTTTTTCATAGGTAAATTAATACTCAATCTATTAAGAGAAATAATTTCAGGCTAAACAAGGCAAGAAAAGCGAGATAAGGTCAACCAACAATTTAATATTTACTTGAAAGCTGGTCAAAATGACTGACTTAAATAAAATGGTGGAAACTTTAATAGCAGGCGATAGACGTGTTTTGGCTCGGGCCATAACATTAGTTGAAAGTTCCCGTGAGGATCATCGAAAATCTGCCGTTGCATTAATATCATTGCTCGAAAAAAAGTCTCAAAAACAAGCAATTCGAATTGGTCTTTCGGGGACGCCTGGTGTTGGAAAATCAACATTTATAGAAGTTTTCGGCTCCTTTCTTACGGATTGTGGATTAAGTGTTGCTGTGCTTGCAGTTGATCCCAGCTCAGCAAGATCAGGAGGTTCTATACTAGGTGATAAAACTAGGATGACACTGCTGGCTCGAAATCCCGCTGCATTCATAAGGCCATCTCCTAGTCAAACTCATTTGGGCGGTGTGGCTCGGCGCACTCGTGAAACTGTAGCCATATGTGAGGCTGCAGGATTTGATGTAATTTTAATCGAAACAGTTGGGGTTGGTCAGTCGGAAACAATAGTTTCAGAAATTTGTGATATCTTTACTTTGTTGCTTGCTCCAGCTGGTGGTGATGAATTGCAAGGTGTTAAACGGGGAATTATGGAGCTTGCTGATCTTATTCTCATAAATAAGGCTGATGGTGATTTAAAAGATCAAGCAACTAGAACATGTGCTGATTATTCTGGAGCCTTGCGATTACTTAGAAAACGAGCTCAGGATCCTGAAGGATTTCCTAAGGCAATGACTATTTCTGCCTTAGAAAAAGATGGTATCAGTGATGCTTGGAAAGTCATTTCTGATCTTGTCAGTTGGCGTCAGGAAAGTGGGCATTTTGAACTTAATCGTTCTGAACAATCTAAATTTTGGCTTCATGAAGACATAAGATATCAATTATTATCAATTTTAGATAAAGATCCCATTAAGACAGACCTTTTGGAAATTGCTGAGGAAGTCGCCTCTGGTAAAAAAAATTTAGCGTTGGCAGCAAATGAAATTTTAAAAGAAATTTCGATTAAAAAAGGTGAGCTGGGCTAAAAGTCTTACAGACTCAAATCATATATTCCGCTCAGTCGTGATCTAATTTTCTGTTTTAAATATAATATTCGGTTTAATTTAATGTGCTTGACGATCATAAAGAATATCCCTAGAAGCTCGCTAGTGAATTAGAGTGGTTTTGCTTTATTTAATTCAACAATTTTTTGGGTAAGTCACTCTCGATTAAAAAGTTAGGAAATTATTATGTCTCGGCGTTGTGAATTGACAGGTAAAGGGCCAATGACTGGCAATAACGTAAGTCATGCTAACAATAAAACTCGCAGAAGATTTTTACCTAATCTTAATGAAGTAACGCTTCAATCTGAAACTTTAGGGCGTGGTGTTAAACTTAGAATATCTGCAGCGGCGTTAAGGACAGTAGATCATCGTGGAGGCCTTGATGCATTTTTAGCCAAGGCGAAGGACAGTGAACTGTCTTCAAATGCTCTTCGTGTCAAAAAAGAGATAGCAAAGGCTCAGGAAGCATAGTCGGGTCTTAGAAGTATTAAATCATTCTCTTAACGAAAATATTGATTTCAAAATTGAGTATAAAGCACATAACCTCTGCGGTGATACTTTTCTTTGTTTCTGCGCCAAACCTAATTGCTGGTCAGGTAATGATCTCAGATGCCTATGCAAGATCTTCCGGTCCCCTTGCTAAAGCGGGAGCTGCTTATATGAAGATAATGAATCATTCTAATGAGAGCGATCGTTTAATAAGTGTGTATTCAAATATTGCAAAAAAGACTGAACTTCATAAGCATATAATGAGTGAAAATGGCATTATGAAAATGGTTCGGATAGAAGATGGAATAAAAATTAATGCTATGCAGGAGCATACTCTTATTCGAGGCGGTGAACATATTATGTTTATGGGACTGAATGAACCGTTTGAAAATGGAAAGATCATTCCAGTTATTTTGCAATTTGAAAATTCTGGTGAAGTCACTGTAGAGGTAATCGTTGATCAGAAAAGAAAAGACAAAAAACACTCTCATACTCACTGAAAATGATTGAAACTTCTGTTAAATCCGTTTTGTTTGTTTGTTTGGGAAACATTTGTAGGTCACCAACGGCTGAAGCTTTATTTAGGCAAAAAACAAGTGCTCTGAAACTTAACATTAGTTGTGATAGTGCTGGGACAGCCGATTGGCATATTGGATCTTCTCCATATCAACCGATGCAGGAAGCAGCTCTCGCCCGAGGAATAAACATGTCTAAGCTAAGAGCGCGGCAGATTTCCATCCATGACTTTACAAACTTTGATTTGATAATTGCGATGGATGAAAAAAATCGTGCAAACTTAAATACTCTTTGTCCAGAAGGAGTTGGTAAAGTGCGCCTATTAACTGAATTTGCCCAAGAGAATTTGGGGTATGATTATGTCCCTGATCCATACTATACCCGTGACTTTAACCAAACACTGGATATTATTGATCAATCTTTGACTGGTCTTATCGAGAATTTGAACAGCGCAAATACGGCTTAATCATAGGTTATAAGTTCATTTTAACTTATTTTTTTCTTGCTCTTTTTAATGAGTGAATTACCTCATGTACAGTTACGGTTTTTATGGTGGACGCAATATGCAAATTTTAACCTTATATCTTACGACATCAGTGGTCTTTCTGGCTCTTGATATCGTGATGCTCAAAAGAGTTTTGTACCCACTGTTTTCATCTAATCTTGGCGACTGGTTATTGGAAGACCCTAGAATGGGCCCAGCAGCGATTTTTTATTTGTTTTATGTTGGTGGTGTCTTGTTCTTTGCTTCGTGGCCAGCGTTTAATTCCGGAAACCCAGCACAGGCTTTGTTTGCTGGGGCGTTGCTTGGCATGTTGGCCTATGGAACTTATGAGTTTACTAACTTTGCAACTTTGAGAGCTTGGTCGCCTACGATGGTTATGATTGACGTGACTTGGGGTGCAGTACTTACGGGTGTATCTGCTTGGGCAGGTGTTGTAATAACTCGAGCAATTTTTGGTTAAATAGTACCTTAACGAATTTAATTTTCAGCTCTATTGGCATTTAATAGTTTAGAAAGTATAGACTTTTAAAGTTTATATTGAGGAGACACTAATGCCAGGCAGTGCAAATTTAAACATCATGTTAAAAACTGCTCGGCTGGCGGGACGTTCTTTATCTAAAGATTTCCGGGAAGTTGAAAACTTACAAGTATCGCGTAAAGGTGTTGGTGATTTTGTCAGTCGCGCTGACATTGCTGCAGAAAATATTATTCGAAATGAACTCATGGAAGCTCGGCCGACTTATGGTTGGGTTGGTGAAGAAAGTGATGCAGAGAAAGGAAAAGATCCGACCAGACGTTGGATTGTTGACCCGCTAGATGGCACAACAAATTTTCTGCATGGTTTGCCTCACTGGGCAGTTTCAATTGCGCTTGAGCATAAAGGAGAAATCATCTCAGGTGTAATATACGATCCTTCTAAAGATGAAATGTTTTTTGCCGAAAGAGGCTTGGGGGCCTGGATGAATGAGAGCCGGATACGCGTTTCGGCTAGGTACAGCATTGCTGATAGTTTGTATGCAACTGGAATTCCATTTTCGGGGAGAATTGATGATTTGCCAGAGACAATAAATGACCTTGAGAAACTTATGCCAAAGTGTTCGGGGGTTCGTCGTTATGGAGCTGCTGCTTTAGATCTCGCTTATGTGGCTGCTGGTAGATATGAAGGGTATTGGGAGCGTAACCTAAATAATTGGGATATCGCTGCTGGAGTGATTATTGCACGAGAGGCAGGAGCCATAGTGGAGTCTATTTCAGGCAATACTGACCCATTAATTGATGGAAGTATAATCGCTGTGACTGAGGTTCAATTTGATAAGCTGGCAAAAATAATCAGGCAATGATCATTTTGTAACTTTTGGTATATTAGTTCGTCTGAAAGAGTAAGTGGCGGCTTTGTGGTCTGGTGCACCGTGGTTTTTAGACCAAAAATCTGACCCGCCTAATTTATTAAATGTGGTTAAAGTTGCTAAAATTCCAAACACAAATCCACCTATGTGAGCCCAGTAAGCTACGCCACTCACTGAAGCCGGAACGGCTAAACCGTTATAGAGCTGCAATACAAACCATATTCCTAAAACAATCCATGCTCTTACGGGGATAATTTTGAAAATAATCACAAAAATAAATAAAATATCAATTTTTGCTTTTGGAAAAAGTAGTAAATAGCCCCCCATGACTGCAGCCACTGCACCGGAAGCTCCGATAACTGGAATACTAGAGTAGGGATCTGCCACAAATTGGGCCAAGTTCGCAAATATTCCTGCGCATAGGTAAAAAGTCAGAAACCAGAAATGCCCCATTTTATCTTCTAGGTTATCTCCATAAATATGTAGAAAAAGCATATTGCCCAGTAAGTGCATAAAACTGCCATGTAAAAATATAGACGTCAATAATCCAAGATGAGAGCTTCCTTCACTTATGCTTGCTGGTAAAAGAGCCCAGTTTTGGAAGAAAGGATTTATTTTACTTGGGTCACCCAAAATTTGCCAATAGCTTAAGAAAATTAACGTATTCACTAAGATCAACGTGTAAGTTATGTATGGGAAACGTCGAGAAGGGTTATGGTCGCGTATTGGAAACATAAGTTTGGATGTACTCTTTCAATAAAAGCAGTCAAGTTAAATATGATCCTTAAGTAGTCAAACTTTTGGATTATTTATTCGATAAAATTAAAAGATATTTTTGTTAATTTTAATATGAAACCATTCTTTAGACTAGACACTCCGAACAATATAAGTAATGTCGCGTCACCTGGCCCGTGTGATGGAATGGTAGACATAACAGACTTAAAATCTGTGGCCTTCGGGCGTGGCGGTTCGAGTCCGCCCACGGGTACCAGGTAAATTTACACAATCATTTCATGAACGTTTTTTGAACCTTTTGGCTGAGTTTTTCCTAGCTAAGTTGTCTTAATGCAGACCTTAGATTTTGGCCTTCTCTGTTTAATAATTTTTTTGCGATTGAAACGGTTTCCACTCCTGATATTAACAAAACAGCAAGTTTTACATTACCTTCTGTTTTTTTTAAAGAATTTTTAGCCTCTATTTTAGCACAACCAGTTAACTTCATTACAATTTTTTCTGATCGTTCAAACAGTTTATTATTATTAGCGATCAAGTTTACCATTTGACCGTTCATGACGTGTCCAAGATAAATCCCCATGCACGTAGACATCATATTTAAGGCTATTTTCTGAGCTGTTCCTGCACCCAAGCGAGTTGAGCCAGCTACTACTTCTGGGGGAGTTGATAGCAATATTGGTATGTCTGATTCAGTCAAAAGTTTTGTATCTGGATTATTGGCTATTCCAATTGTAGTTGCTCCTAATTCTTTAGCTTTTTTCATAATGATTGTAGGATAGGTAGTATTTCCACTTGCTGCTAAACAAATTACGCAATCTCCAGAGGAAATGATTTGTGCGTCAGTTAATGCCGCTGATATATTGTCTTCCATATTTCCTTTCGGTTTTGACATATCTTCAAGGCCACCTGCTCTTAGTATTTTTATTTGTGAAATTGGAATGCCAAATGTTGGGGTGAGTTCCAAACCATCAGCCATTCCCTGAAGGCCAGAGCTTCCAGCAGCTACATAGACTAATTTATTCCCAGCCTCTATAGCATCTGCCATAGCTCTCGCGCCTACTTCGAGAGAAGCTTTAGCCTCAATTACGCACTTGGCGGCTTCTAATTGTCCCTCATAAAGAATGGTTAGAATTTCTAGACCACTTTTTTCATCGATCCCTAAAGCCTTTGGATGTAATTTCTCAGTATTTTGCATGGTAAATTTTGGTTTTTAAAAGCTAATAGTTAATTTATGGTAACAACCTAACGCATAAACTGGCAAACCTTAAAGATTAGATTAAAGCATGACCAAAAAAAAATCTTATATTGGTGCAACAATTTTTGATGGTTTTAAGCGTCATTTCAATTCGGCACTAATAGTAAAAAACGATAAAGTTGCTGAAATTGTGGAAGAACATAAAGTTGATCCCAAAATTGAACGTATAGTCTTGCCAGGTGGTTTGTTGGTTCCTGGTTTTGTCGATTTGCAGGTTAATGGCGGTGGCGGTGTATTGTTTAATGACAAACCTTCAGTAGAAAATTTGATGAAAATTTATGAAGCCCATGCAAAGCTTGGAACCACTTCAATTATGCCAACACTTATTTCTGACAGTATTGAGGTCACCGAGTGCGCAACGTCCGCCATTATTGAAGCTTTAGATCAATCAATTAATGGTTTGATAGGGCTCCACTTGGAGGGCCCACATCTGGCTTCTACTCGTAAAGGAGCCCACAATGAGATCTTTCTAAGACCAATGCAGGAAATTGATTGTAAAGAGCTTGAAGGTTTAGCAAAAAAGATCCCAAATTTATTGATTACAATTGCTCCAGAATCCGTATCTAGCCGATATATTTCAAGACTATCAAAAGCGGGAGCGATTGTTTCTTTAGGACATACAGATTGTACTTATAACGAGGCAATAGAAGCGGTTGCGTCGGGGGCAACTTGTGCAACTCATCTTTTTAACGCTATGAGCGCTTTGGGGAGCCGTGAACCAGGTCTAGTAGGCGCCGTTCTGGAAAGTGAAAATCTTTATGCTGGAATTATTGCGGATGGTTTTCATGTTAATAAAATTAGTATTAGTTTGGCCTTAAGAGCAAAGTCGGCGCCGGGCGCCTTGTTCTTAGTGAGCGACTCAATGTCAACAATAGGTTCAGATAAGAAACACTTTTTCTTAAACGATCGTTTAATTACTCGCAGCCAAGGCAAACTATTACTCGAGGATGGGACCTTAGCTGGTGCAGATATTCATCTTACGGATGCAGTAAAATACATGGCAAATGAAGTTGGAATTTCGCAAGATGACGCAATAAGGATGGCTAGTCTTATCCCCGCAAGGGTCTTGGGTATGGAACATGAAATTGGTTGTTTGGCGCCAAAAACGCAGGCTGATTTTTTGTGGATGAGAAAGAATTTAGATGTCGAAAAAGTTTGGAAGTCGGGGCAAGAAATAACTTGATCAAAAACTCACTCTGGATATGCGATCACACCGCCTGTCAGGGGCTTAAGAACACCAGTTGTTTTGGGGTATGAAATTGGAAGATTTGCCAATGATCTTGCTGCAAGAAAAGCAAAGCATTCTGCCTCTATAGCATCGCCTCGCCAATCATAATTATCTGCAGTTTTAACTTCAATATTTCCTCGAGTTGCAATTTCTCGCATCATTGTTGTGTTTTTTCGCCCACCACCTGAAACGATTAACTGAATTGGGCGTATGGGAAGCATATCCAGACTTTTTGAAACTGCTGCAGCTACTAGAGCCGTTAAGGTTGCTGCGCCATCTTCAAGTGACATCCCACCTACTAATTTATACGAAAAATCAAAGCGATCTAAGGATTTTGGATATTTGAGTGAAAAATAAGGATCTTCTAAAATTTTTTCTAATTTATTCTCATCAACAATTCCAGTGGCTGCTATTGTGCCATTTACGTCCATATCACCTGCATCAAAAAACTTGATCCAATCATTTAATGGGGCATTGGCAGGACCGGTGTCAAATGCAATTAGGCCATAATTTTCTGAGTAAAAACTTAAATTTCCTAAGCCACCTAAATTAAGGATAGCGGTAGTTGAAGGGGCGCCAATTTTGTTGAGTAACGCAGCATGATATATTGGGCAAAGAGGAGCGCCTTGCCCGCCTTCTTCAATGTCAAGGGTTCTGAAATCATACACCACGGGAATATCAAGCGCGTTAGCCATAGCCTGGCCATCCCCAAGTTGCCGGGTCGCCCCTTTTATTACTTTGTTGGCAGGTCTATGCAAAACGGTCTGCCCATGAAAGCCAATCGCTGAAATTTCTTTTTTATTTACTCCTGCTAGCTTGATGCATTTTTGAACCGCCTCTGCCTGGGATTTTGTAAGTGCTGCTTCTGCTTTTGAAAAAATTTCTGGTTCTTTACCAATAAAATTCCAGCGCTTAGCTTCATTTAGGGCAGATATTATTTGGCTTTTTACGCCTTCTGAATAGGGTACTAAATCGTAATAGCCAAATTTTCCAATAGTTTTTCCATCGGTTCGTAAAAATGCAACATCAATATTCCCATCTAAAACTGTTCCTGTCATCAGGCCAATATACCAGCTCATTTTCATCTTGGTTCTGAGTTTCCGTAGTCAAAAACGTTTTTGGACTTTGTATTCAATTAGCTTTTGGAATTTTTTATGAGTTAACTGCTTTTGTAAAGAGCCAAGACGCGACCAATCGCTTTTCGAGAATTTTTTTAAGATACTGTAGCTTGGAAATTTAACATTTAACTGTTCAAAGACATTCTAACTTTTTGGCCTAAAAGTGCGTAACCAACGTCATTCATATGCAGTGGATCGTCATTATAAAAAGCATTTTTATTTTCGTCATAAGCTTCAAGCATAGAAGAGTGTATATCAATAAAACTCCAATTTTCTTTGTTACTTATATATTTCTTTAACCAAAAATTAACTTCTTCAATCTCCTTCCTTAGGTGGCGCCTGAAGGGGCAGGGTTTTATTGAGATTACTAAAACTTCAAAATTAGGTAGAAGCTCCGTTACTGTAATGAGAAAATTTTTGTAATCGCGAATAACTTTAGAAACGGAAAGGCCGCTTCCCAAGTCGTTATCTCCTGCATAGATAATAATTTTTCCATTAGTTATTCTGGTTGTCAAAAGCCTTTCTGAAAATGCTTGGCAAGCAGCAATAGTCGCACCGCCAAATGCTAAATTAGATAGATGTGGAATACCCAAATCAGTCTTCACATCTTTCCAAAGTCTGAGTGTTGAACTTCCATACAAAATAACGTCTTGCTCTTTTGTTTGGCTAATATGGTTCTGAATTTCAACCTCACGGACGTCAGTTCCAAATTCTTCCTCTACAGGGCTGAGCAAACCGACGTTAGTTGATAGTGTTTGGCGTTTTGCAAAAGGCATAAGATTTAACTCATCGGCAAGTTCTATCGCCTCTTCGACATATGATCTAAAAGTTTTTCTATATTCTTTTAGAAAGCTTTCTATTTCGGCTTCGCTTGAGGTATCGGCTACCATATCAGACAATCTGAAGCCTGGTTTTATTACGGCGGCATAATTTGTTCCGGAGACGGGAAAATCAAAATTTGCTAGAGCTATTGGAACGATTACGGGTGAGGGTTTTAAATTAACAGCAAGCTTAAAGGCCCCCAGCTTTAATGGACCCGGAGAGGTGGTCGTTAAATTATCTGGCGTTTCCGATGTGCCCTCTGGAGCAATGACGAGTGGTCGCCCTTCATCAAAAGCTTTTTGGGCTTCAATGAACAAACTTTCTTTCCTGGCGTCCTTCTCAATTTTTGTTTCATCCAGTCTATCTGACTCTGGTGTGTGAACAACAATGTTATCAAGCCTAGAATAATAACCGTTACGCCAAAATTCGGTGTTTCTACTGGCGCGAACAATTCTTTGCCCTCCGTCACCGTATTTTGGATATAAAATTTTGGAACTGACGAAGTGACTATCTATTGAAAATGCGTGACCATTTGCCAGCACGTTTTCTGGACAAGAAGCAAGATGATTATAAATGAAAATTGTTTTGGATTCTTTGGGAAGATTTTCCATACCTTTTATTACATAAGGTACTTGGTCAAATGCGCGGGCGAAATCCAGCTGAATAAGTTCTCTTAAACTTGATGCGTTTGTACCTTTTTTTGCACTCGCAACGCGGGCATAAATTTTGTTTAACTGTTCAAAAAAACGATGTTCGCGTTCAACTGGCTTCAACGCATCCAGGGCCAAAGAGCCCACCGTTTTCTCAGCTTCATTCCCTTTAAGAGCTGCTTCATAAATGCAGTCCAAACCAAATTTTCTTGTAAATCTATTATCGATCATGTGCACTGCACAATGTAGTGGCGATTGTACAGGAATTTTTGACCCGTTGAAGCTGATGAGTATTTTTAAAAATTCAGATCCCGGATTATTAGTGAAGTTAAAGTGTCTATTAGCTGATTGTTGAAATCGACCAATTTGCCAAATTTGTCTTTGGAATAAAAAGGAAGCGAGTAATGGTTCGACTTCCATCATCGATCTTAAATTTTTCTTAGAAAATTTAAGGATTGCCGTGTCACGGTTCGATTTGATGGAGTATGGTGCGATTAAGTTTGAGTGACCGTTTGCCCACGAGAGGGCAACACCTGGTGTTACGATTGTTCGGGTCTTCTGAATAATTTTATTGTTTAGTTTAAACGAAAAGTTAACCTCTAAACTACCAGCGAACAAAACTATCAGGTCTTCACATAGCTCCCCTTCATTCATGATGATTTCGTTGGCTGGAAATAATAATAATTCGCTAAATTTTAAAAGGTCGGGTAGCCTCTCTTGGTCAAGTTGAGCAAAAAAAGCACTGTTAGCTAGCCTTTTAACAATATCTCTGTCGCTACTAAACGAAACACCATTAAACTGTTTTTGTATTGGTTTTGGCTTCTCTGGTTTGAAATGACGTGTAGCCCATAACAGTTCAGTGGATCGACTCAGAACAAAACTCATTAAAGAAGCGCCACTAATCTGGTCAATGATTAAGAGATCATAAAGAACTGAGAGAGGAAAAATTAAAACTTGGCTCTCTTCTACAATAGTAAGGTCAGACATGTACCTACCTGGTGAGTTTAATCCCGATACACCTAGAGGCACGATAGGTTTTGTAACAGTTGCAAACGTAATATTTTGGTCTTCAGCTTTTCGTGTAAATTCAACTTTTCCGTAAACCAAAAAATATAGATTTTCCGCTATTTGATTTTGATGAAAAAGATTTTCGCCGCTCTTATAAACTTCAACCTGGCAATTATTATTAATAATGTCCCTGGCTTTTTCAGACAGTGTAAGGTGTAAATCAAAATAATTTTGGCTCTCAATGAAAAAGGAAGCTGGGCTTTCGTCCAAGTTTTGTAAAATTTGCAGCATGAATACTCCAGCGCTAGAATAGTTAAATAATCTTTGCTGACATTGTCTCTGGATTTAAATTTTTAAGGCCATTTTATGACGAAAAACTTAACCAGAAAAATTTTGTGTCTAATTTTTATTCACAGGGCTAAAATTTTAGCCATATTCTAAATAAAACTATACTTAGTTGAAAGTAGTTAAGGGTGTTCAAAATCCGTCAATTGAACTATCTGGTTATTGAAAGTCAGTTGGGAATTAAAATTTGACAAACGTAATTGCTCAAAATGCGAGCTTAATTTTTGATTTAGATGGTACCTTAATTGATAGTGCTAATGATATTCAATGGGTCGCCAATAAGGCTTTATCTGAAATAGGAGCTACTCCAATAAGTTATGAAGAAGCCGTTAGTTTTATTGGTGAGGGTGCACCTCTCTTTGTTAAAAAAATGATTGTTGCTCGATCAATCGAAAGTTCGAAGCATGATTTTCTTCTGGAACAATTTTTAAAATTTTATGAAGACGCAGTACAATTTACAGAGCCTTATGAGAATGTTATCCCAATTTTAGAAATTCTAAATTCGCGTCACGAATTAGGGCTGTGTACAAATAAACCGCTTAAGCCTGCATTGAAAATTTTGAAGCATCTAAAATTAGATCACTTCTTTAAATGTATAACTGGAGGTGACAGTTCTTTTGGCAGAAAACCAGACCCTAGTCCTTTATTGAATACATCCGCCAGTGTAGGGGATGGTCTATGTATTTACGTTGGCGATAGCGAAGTTGATGCTGAAACGGCTAAAAGAGCTGATGTGCCATTCTTACTCTTTACGGAGGGATATCGAAAAACACCTATTGAAAAAATCCCCCACACATATTCATTTTCTTCTTTTAATAAATTACCTGAGCTAGTTGAAAAAATATTAGAAAACACCAACAGGTAAAAAGATCTCCATTTGAAATTTTTGAATATCAAATTGAACTTGTGTTTGATTTTTGACTTCTCTGCATCACCTGTATCTTGTATTTAAAATAGTGGGTTTAACCCTTGGCCCAAATTAGTATTTTTTGGGCTTTTGGAGAGAAAAACGGGAGAGAACTTATATGAGTATTTTGCGTGGTATGCGGGTTTTTGAAAGCTCAGCCTTTGTCGCTCTACCTCTTGCAGGCATGCAGTTAGCTCAAATGGGTGCTGAAGTTATTCGTTTTGATAATCTAGGTGGAGGTCTTGATCACTTCAGAAGACCGCTTGCTCCTAACGGTGAAAGTTTATTCTGGCATGGTCTAAACAAGGGAAAAAAATCTTTTGCTGTAAATCTAAAATCTGAACAAGGACGCGAACTAGTTAGTGATCTAATTACCTCAGATGGTGAAGATGCTGGACTGTTTATTACTAACCTGAGAGTGCCTGGTTGGACAGATTATGAAAGTCTTAAAAAGAAAAGAGCGGATCTAATAATGGTGACTTTAAAGGGTGATCGACATGGCGGTCCGGAAGTTGATTACACTGTAAATCCAGCTCTTGGAATTCCTCACATTACCGGTGCTGAAGGTAGCCATGAGCCCGTTGCAAATGCCTTACCGGCTTGGGATTGCGTGGCAGGAAATATGGTTGTTTCCTCTCTACTCGTGGCCGAGCGAGATCGTTTCCGAACTGGAAAGGGTCAGAATGTGGAGTTTGCATTAAAAGACGCAGCAGCTGCAGTAATTGGTCACCTTGGAATGATAGGGGAGGCAACAATTTCCGATCAACAAAGAGGAAAATCGGGCAATTCTGTATATGGAGCCTATGGCCAAGATTTTGAGTGTGCATGCGGTGGTCGAGTTGTAGTAATTGGGCTTACCTTAAGGCAATGGCGTGGCCTACTGAAAGCGACTGATAAAGCACAGGAAATTAAAAGCCTCGAACAAAAATTGGATCTTTCTTTAGATGATGAAGGACATCGTTGGGAAAATCGGCATGAAATAAATAATGTTTTTAGATCTTGGTTTGCAGAGCGAAAGATTACTGACTTTGAGAACAATTTTAATGAACTTGGTCTTACCTGGTCACGTTTTAGAACGACCAAAGAAGCAGTTACTGAGGACACAGATACATTTTCTGATAATCCCATGTTTCAAACACTAAATTTTGAAGGTATCGGTGAATATATGGTTCCTCGATCGCCACTAGAATTTTCTAATTATGATAACTTACCTGCCCAAAAACCCCCAAAACTTGGTCAGCATACAGAGGAAATTTTAGCAGATGTAATGAGGTTAGGATCAGGAGAAATTGGAGGG
>NZGN01000027.1:0-17637 GCA_002691045.1 Marinovum sp. | reverse complement strand
TTAACCACTCTTATTAAAAAAGTTATTAGTAATCAAAATATACTTGGAAACAAACTTGAGTACAAAGCCTATTCTGGGATAAGTGGATTATTTTGAAATTGACTAAAGATTTTAAAGCAAAATAAACTGGGTGCATACTCATATGTTTTTCGTGCAATAAATTTTTCAATTGCTAAGGAAAACAAAGCGTTTATGCTTGCCAGAAAGGTGCCTTTTTTGGAAAAAGAAAATACAAATATACCTAACGATTGGGATCGTGCAGGGCTACCAGCCTGGAGCTTTTTTAATAAAGAAATGTTCGAGGCAGAAAAGGATTTACTTTTTAGACGACACTGGCAGCTTGTTTGCCATAGTAGCGACATACCCAATAATGGTGACTTTGTAACATTGGATCTAGTAGGTGAACGTGCCTTGGTTTTAAGAGGTTCAGACGGTGAGGTGAGGGCTTTTCATAATCTATGCAAACATCGAGGATCAAGGGTTTTAGCTGCAGGCTCAGGTAATTGCAAATCGGCAATTACTTGCCCGTTTCATGGTTGGACTTATAATTTAGATGGAACATTGCGTGGTGCTGCGCAACCAGCTTCACTTCCTACTTTGGATCCAGTCAAATATGGCCTGCCACCTTTAGAGATGGACATATGGAATGGCTTTATATTTGTGCGGTTTCAGCCTGGACCTCAACCCGCGCTATCACAAGTTCTTAAAAATTTTGATGCTGAAGTTTCACAGTATCAGTTATCTGGCTTAAAATCTTCTGGGGATGGTTTCTGGACTGAACAGATTAATGCAAATTGGAAATGTGTTCGCGACGTTGATAATGAAGGTTATCATGTGCCAATGGCACACCCTGGATTACATGACCTTTTCGGCAAAAATTATTACGATGAACCACTTAAGGATGGCCTTTCAAGATCCGTAGGTTCTTTCAGTTCAGGACCAGGGCGTCTGTGGAGTGTTAGGAATTATAAGAAATTATTGAGGGCTAAGGATACATTAGACGAAGTCCATAAGAAATGCTGGCTTTATATTGGTGTTTTTCCAAACCTCGTATTTGGTCTCTACCCTGACTCTGTAATTTTTTATCAAGAATACCCCCTAGAAAATGGAAAGAGCATACAGCGTGGTGGAAATTACAAATATGCCGATGAAGATAGAGAAATGAGAATTTCGAGATATCTCAGCATGAGAATTGATCGTTTGACAAGTAAAGAAGACGAGCAATTGATCCAATGGAGTTGGGAAGCAGCTTTCTCCAGTGCTTACGAAGGTATCATATTATCTGATTTAGAATATGGAGTTAAGGCATACCACGATACTTTGAGACAATATTTCCCTGTTCTAAAAGGTCCAGAACCAGAAAAAGGTAAACTATTGCATGTGAACAATAGACTTCTTGCCGAGCAAGGATAAAGATCAAATAAAATTGCACCACAAATCAATATAAATTTCGGCAGCAAATAAACTTTATAGCGTAAAAAAATCTACATAATTTGATTCAATAATTATCTGGAGGGCAAGCCGATCTCCTAGCCAGATTAATGAATGGCGGCTTTACTATAGAAACTTTTTTCATAAGTTTAAAATATTGCAACTCCTTCAAAGCGTAAATTTCAACCCATAAGTTTTCCATCATAGATGTTGTTGTGTCCAATTTTAACTCAGCGAGGGCTATGGATTTTTTAGCTATTGGCGACCAGACAGCCGAAGTTACAGTTCCTACCTCGTCTTTTTTGTTATAATAAATAATTGATCCTTCAACTGGCTCTTTACCATCTATTTCTAAAGCATAAATTTTGAACGTTGAAAGGTTTTCCAACCTACTCTTAATAATAGATTGCTTGCCATTAAAAAACCCTTTATCCAAATCAACGAGCCATCCAAGACCAAGATCATCGGGGCGTCTAGATCTGTTTGGTCTAATTGCATGATCTGATGAAACAAAGTCGATATTTGCCACTAAAAAACCCGCTTCTATTCTAGCCATATTTAGGGCGTTGTAGCCAATAGCGGTCAGTCCATGGTTAGTACCTGCTCTCCAAATTCTCTCAATGATTTTGTTTGCCACATTATTTTTCATAAATATTTCGTAGCCTAAGTCTCCAGTGAAACCAGTCCTAGATATCATAATTGGCATATTGGATATTTTTGTTTGAAAAAGATGAAATGGCTTCAAATTATCAATTTCATTAACCCCCAAAAGACGGAGAATTGAAGCAGAAGTGGGCCCCTGAAGGGCTAAACCACAGATTTGCTTACTCTCATCAATAATCTCAACATCAAATCCATATGATGTATCAATTAGCCAAGGAAGATGCTTTTCCTGCGAACACAAGCGGAAATCATTGTCTGAAATCCTAAAAAGTGTTCCATCATCAATTACAAAACCCTCATGATCACACCACAATGTGTACTTAACTGTTGCCGCGTTTTGTTTAGCAACATTTCGCACAGTGAGCTTGTTTAGAAAATCTTCAGCCTCTGGTCCAATAATTCTATATTTGTTTAACGGACTTACGTCGAAAATACTGCAAGTTGAGCGGATAGAAAAATATTCCAATTCTTCATCGGATAAAATCGTTGGCGATTTGTATCCATTCCAATTATACCAATTACCTTCAGTTTCCTTCGAAGCAAAAAAATCATAAAAGGGAGATCGAAAAAGTGGTTCGCTAAATGTTTTATCCCTATATTCTCGCTCTTTTGAATTAATCATCTATTGCTCTCTCGTAAAATCTTTTTTGCTGCGTTTAAACCTGACAAACCAAAAAGATTACCGCCTGGATGAGTGCCTGCTCCACAAATATAAAGGCCATCAATTGAGGTAGAATAATCTGACACATCGAATGTTGGTCTTAAAGAATAAAGACTATCTATTTGCAATTCATTATGGTGCCAATGTCCACCTGCAACGCAGTATTTGTCTTCAGTTTCATGTGGAAGCAAAAGGCTTTTGAACAAAATACCTTTTTTAAATTCAGGAGCCCATTTTTCAATTGTTGAAATTACTTTATTCATCAAAGCTTCTTTTGAATTATTCCAGTCGCCTTTAATGGAATATGGGGTATTCTGAATACAAATAGATGCAAGCACTGCGCCATTAAGGGATGACGCAGAAGAAATCTTGCCAAAATGCATGTCAAAATTTGGATCAGAGGGAAGTTCATTATATTTGAGAGAATTGAAATTACTTTCTACCGACTCTAAAGAAGGGGCATAAACATAACGACAGTAAGGATCTAGGCTGTGAGAATTATGTAACTTTGGAACCTCTTCCAGAATGATGTTGAGTTTGCTGGTGTTTCCTGAATGCCTAAGGGCTTGAATTCGTCTTACTAGATCAGTTTCTAGATTTTTAGGACCTACCAAATTAAGAAAAGTGTTTACTGGACTGATAGAAGAGACAATAGTTTTAGCAGAATATTCCACTCCATTATCCAGCTTTACTCCAGTTGCTACAGAGTCTGAAATTATAAGTGAAGAGACTTTCCCTTTAAAAACGAAATCTACACCATTTTCCTCAGCGGACTTAAACAGCGCATTAATGAAGCTGGTGACACCACCATGTATAGACAATGATTTCCCTTCATAGGAAGAATTCATTTGTGAAAGTCTATATAAAAGACCTAGATATGAAGTAGGCGATCGAGGGCCCAGTTTTATCCCTAATGTTGAGTCAAAGGAAATTAGTCCTTTTAAAGAAGCTGTATCAAGTTCTTCTTCTAGCAAATCAGCAATACACATAGTAACCATTCGCAAAAATTCTTGGAATTGCTCTCTGCCATGCAGCCTCAGTTTCGCGGCTGTCAAAATTAAATTAGCTTTACTGCTAAATGTCTTGTGTTTTTTTCCCACAGGAACTTGTGATGCCAATCTTTGGAAGACATTACATTGGTTGAAAAATTTCTTTCTTAATTCTTTCCATCGTTTGAATTCGTCCTCACTAATTCCCTCTATACTTTTTCCAAAGTTACTACCAAATATAATATTTTCATTTGCTAAGCTTAGGCCTACAGTCTTCAAACCCTCGTCATTGAAAAGAAGATCATATTTATTGAGTCCCAAATCGCGCACTACATCTTTCGAAATACCCACTGCATTACTGGCCAATTCTGGAACTTGAAAATCTTTGAATAAAACTTCGCTTCTAGCCATTCCTCCATAGGTTTCGCTAGCTTCAATTAACAAAACTTTCCTTCCAGACGCAGCCAACTTTGACGCTACGATGAGACCATTATGTCCAGCCCCAATTACAATTACATCATAAGACTTCATAAGCATCCCTAATATTGGAGCTAGGCAAATTTAGATCCTTGAGTATTTCAACAGCGGCATTCCGACCAGGAGCCCCCATTACACCACCACCAGGGTGCGTAGAGGAACCACACATATACAGACCTTTAATAGGACTTCTGTATTGAGCGTAACCAGGTATTGGCCTATTAAACAAAAGCTGATCAAAAGTTAACTCGCCCTGAAAAATGTTTCCCTCAGTCAAACCAACCTCTTCTTCAAGCTCCTTAGGAGTTCTTACTTCCATATGTAGAATTCTGTCTTTAAAGCCAGGCGAATAATCTGCAATTTGTTGGATGACAGTCTCCCCAAAAGCGTCTTTGTTTTCTTTTGTCCAATTTTTTCCCGATACTTTTGGAGGACAATATTGAACAAAGCAGCTCATGAAATGCTTTCCAGGCGGAGCCATGGTAGGGTCCGTTAAAGTAGGTATCATCATATCCAAAAAGGGATCCCTTGACCAAGTTCCCATTTTCCAATCATCGTAGGCTCTCTCCATCCTTTCAATGCTATCGGTGAAATGAATATCACCTTTTAAACAGGGATTATTTTCCGAGACATTTGGAAATTTTGGCATACTATCAAGGGCTATATTAACTTTTCCCGATGAACCACGTATCTTAAAATTATTTACTTTTTTTATAAAGCTTGGCGGCAGATGATTGGGGTCTGTCAATTTTAAAAATGTGCGTTTTACATCAGCATTTGAAACAACATTTTTCGCAAGATACTCATCACCATTTTTTAACGTTACACCTTTGACTTTATCACCTTTGATATTAACCAATTCCACCTCAGAATTGTTGAGCAACGTTCCACCCATTGCTCTAAATGATGAAGACAATGCCTTTGAAATAGCTCCCATTCCTCCACGGGCGTAACCCCACGCGCCAATCGAACCATCGACCTCGCCCATGTAGTGATGCAGCAGGACGTAAGCAGTACCTGGTGACATTGGCCCCAAAGCTGTTCCGATGATGCCAGACACGGCTAGAGAAGCTTTTATCACATCATTTTCAAAATATTCATCTAGAAAGTCTGAAATTGACATAGTCCAGAAACGAACAGTATCAGCTAAGTCATTGGCACTTAAATCATTTACTTTACGCAATAGATAAAGCATTTCTGAGAGATCTCTAAATTTAAAGCTAGCTGGATCTGGTGCAGTTCTCATTAAAAGAGGTTGAATAAACCTGCACTGCTTTAGAATATCCCTAGAGTACCTAGAATAAGACTCGCTATCTCTTACACTAAATCTTTCTAACTCTCTCTTTTTTGCATGATGGTTTCTATAGGAAGCAAGATAATCGCCGTTTCTGGTGAATACCGTACCTCCTTCTATGGCAACAATCTGCAGTCCATGTTTGGGTAACTCCAGATCCCTCATAATTTCAGGTCTAAAAAGACTGCAAACATATGAACAGTTTGAATATAAAATTCCAGGATGGAGTTCGCGACTAACCGCAGCACCGCCTATCCAATCATTTTTTTCTAGAACAAGAACGTTCAAACCTGCTTTTTGAAGGTAACACGCATTGACCAAGCCATTATGCCCAGAACCAATTACTATTACATCGAATTTTTTTTCCACTGACTGAACTACCTACGTTGAAGACTTAGTACTTATCACACCTTAACATTACAAAATGGTGAGTCAAAAAAATGATTATTATTTGATTGTAATAATTCAAATTTTTTACTTTTGGACAAAGTTAACTAATTATCGCTATTTTTCTTGACGAACCAAAACCATTAAGCATTATAGCCTTCTAACGACAAGAAACTTGGACACTTTGTAGTGCTCTAATTAAGACTAAAAACGGGGATTAAAAATTTTTAGCTTAATACGTAACGAAGAAACAAAAAAGGGCTGGAAACTTCTATCTACTCCATTGGTATTCAGCATTATTCTACTGGCTGCTCCACTGACAATGATGTTTCTCTTGAGCTTTTGGACACAAGATTATCTAATTTTAGACAAAACTTTTACTTTAAACAATTACATCGAAGCCTTTACGCAACCAGTATACCAATTATTATTCTCAAGATCTCTTTACATTTCCCTAACAGTAACTTTTTTCACTGTTCTACTGGCCTACCCAATGGCTTATTTTATATCTTTTTACGGTGGTAACAGAAAAGCGCTGTGGTTGTTCTTGATTACAATACCATTTTGGACAAGCTACCTTCTCAGAATGTTTTTATGGAAAGTCATACTAGGATACAATGGGGTTCTAAATTCATTTCTTTTGTGGTTAGAAATGATCAGTGAACCTCTTACATTTATTTTGTATAATTCTAATGCCGTAATAATTGCTCTTACACATGGTTGGGCGCCATTTGCCATTTTACCAATTTTTGTTTCCCTTGAAAAAATTGATAGATCTTTGCTTGAAGCAAGTAGAGATCTAGGAGACGGGCCACTAAAACAATTTTTTCGAGTAATCCTGCCGTTGTCGATGCCAGGTGTCGTTGGTGCTGCACTAATAATTTTCATCCCCACAGTCGGAGATTATATAACCCCCAAATTAGTTGGAGGCACTGATGGTCTAATGATCGCAAATATGATCCAAGTTCAGTTCTCAAAAGCAAATAACGCTCCTCTAGCAGCGGCATTATCTGTTTCCTCTTTAATAATTGTAGCCTTTATCTCGATTGTTTTTGTGCTCATTAACAAAAAACACTTAAGGAGGTACTAGGATGAGCCGCTCAAGTAAATTCCTTAAAGTATTTGCGGTTACATATTTAATATTTTTGTATGCACCGGCATTGCTGCTTCCAATATTTTCTTTTAACTCAAGCCAAATTATTGCGTTTCCTTTATCAGGTTTTACGACAGACTGGTTCAAAGCCCTTTTGTATCAGGAGACTTTACATGAAGCCCTCACTAATTCACTTATTGTGGCTGCCTCATCAAGTATTTTTGCTACTATATTGGGTATACTAGCTGCACGCTCCTCAAGCAGGTACAATTTTCGCGGCAAACAGTTTTCGCTAACCTTCATAATGGCGCCGCTAGTTTTACCAGAGATAATAGTCGGCGTATCCCTTTTGATTGTATTAATTCAGCTTGGATTGCCTCTTAATCTATGGAGCGTGGTGTTGGGACATACACTTTTAATCATGCCGTTCTCAATTCTCATAATGAATTCGGCTTTCAATAATCTTGACATCAGTTTGGAAGAAGCATCTCTTGATTTAGGTGAAACTCAACTCGGAACATTTCGCCGAGTAATTCTTCCATTAGTATACCCAGGTATCATGGCCAGCTTATTGCTCGGCTTTACGCTATCTTTAGATGAATTTATTATAGCCTTTTTCTTAACGGGGACCGAGACAACCTTACCAGTTTACATCTGGTCTTTGTTTCGATTTCCAAAGCAATTACCGACAACAATGGCACTAGGCACGATTTTGATCTTAGTTTCATTAATTTTGTTATCTCTTAGCGAATATTTTCGAAGAAGAGCAGCAAAATCGCAAACGTCGGTATTATGAAATTTGAGGGAATTTTTTAACGATGGGTAAGTTAGTTCAGGTAGAAAATGTCTTCAAAAACTTCGGTGACGTTAATGCCGTAAATGGTGTTTCATTAGAAATCGAAGAAGGTCAATTTTATTCACTTTTAGGGCCGTCAGGCTGTGGAAAAACTACGCTGTTACGGCTGATTGCTGGCTTTGAAAAGCCCACTTCTGGGCAAGTGTTTATTGATGGCACATCTATGGAGGGGATAGAGCCTAATTTACGACCAACAAACATGGTTTTTCAAAATTATGCTATTTTCCCACATTTGAATGTAGAGGAAAATGTAGCCTATGGATTACGAAACAAGCGCGAAAGTGGCTCCAAACAAAAAAAACTTATTGATGAAGCACTTGACCTAGTAGGATTATCAGGTCTCAATAAACGTTCTGCGAACGCCCTTTCTGGTGGACAAAAACAGCGTGTCGCTTTAGCACGTGCTTTAATATTAAAACCAAAAGTCCTTTTATTAGACGAGCCACTCTCGGCTTTAGATAAGAAGCTTCGAGAGCAGATGCAGTCAGAGCTCAGACACCTACAACGGGCCGTTGGAATTACTTTTATACTTGTAACTCACGACCAATATGAAGCTCTTACAATGAGTGACAGAGTAGCCGTTATGTTTGATGGAAAAGTTGCACAAGAGGCATCACCCAGAGATCTTTACGAACTCCCAACTTCACAAAAGGTTGCATCCTTCATTGGAGAAATGACTTTTATTGAATGTAAAATCATATCTGAAAATAATAATTTAACGGTTGAATCTGAAATATTTGGGAAAATAACTTTAGATAAATCTCGAGTTTTTGGCCAGTCATCTAAAAAATTAGTTCTAGGAATACGTCCAGAGAAAATAGCTATAGTACCAAAAACTGCTCGATCCAAAGGTTTAGTTTCTGGAAAAATTGTTGATGTATCATACTTTGGCGAAACAACTAATTATAAGGTTTCATGCGGTTCTGTTGAAACTTTGACGATATCTTCACAAAATTCTGTTGGACAGATTAATTATTCGGTTGGTGAAAAAATCAATTTGAAAGCTGATATGGATAATATAATTGCTTTTTTTGTTTAATCTCAGAGGCTGATTACGCCTCTGAGATTTTTCTTTACCTTGATTAGAAGCCACTCTTAATGAGCTCCCATTCTTTAATCATTCTCTCCCTAAGTGCAGGATCTGAAGGTTTTTGGAATAAAGAACCTTCAGTATAACTTGCCAACGGCTCCCATCCGTTCTCTTTACCGACAGTTGCCATGACTTCTTTATTAGTATGGCCATAACCCCACTCTGTAACTATATATTCTGCAGATGCATCAGCAAGCCAAGCATCAAGAAAGTCGTATGCTTTTTGTTCTGATCCAGGTGCATCTTTCATCATTGTATAGCCGCATACCCAAGTTGAAGAACCTTCTTTGGTATCACGCTTGAATACAGTCTCTGGTGCGTTCTCTTCCCATCCAAGAGTGAACGCAACCTCATTCCAAGTCCATTCAAGGAGAATTTCACCACTCTTCATTAGAGCGGCACCCTCAGCACCGTCAGCGTGATACTGTCGTACATTTTTGTGAACTTTTCGTAAAAAGTCGGAGGCGTTTTTAAAATCTTCATCTGTAGATTTTGTCCAGTCCATAACACCTACAGCCAGGTAGCCCAAAGCATAAGCATCATCTACATTATCAATTATTGAAACGCGCCCCTGAAATTTGGGATCTGCAAATATATAAAGAGAACTCGCCTCTTCAGCAGACACTTCCTCCGCATTGTATGTTAAAGCTGTAGCGCCCCAGTCTATAGGAAGCGCCCACTGCACTCCATCGACTTGGAAACCTTCCATACCGGCAAAACCAGGATCAACCTTATCGAAATTTTTAAGTCTGGAGGTGTCAATAGGCTTAATAATCCCAGCATTTCGCCACTTTACTACTGACTGCGAACAGGGATGCCCCAAGTCAGCCCTAAATCCTGCACGCACTTTTTGAAATGCTTCTTCCTCATCTGAGAAGAAGGAATATGTTGGCGCCTCTCCATATTTTGTCATGTAATCTTGGAAGAACATTTCGTCTTCATATCCACCCCAGTCAAAAACGACTAGTTCGCTGTCTGCCGCAAATACGGGAGCACTGAAAGACAATGCCGCTGCAGCTAATAAGTAACTTAAAGATTTTCTCATTTTCCCCACTTTCTTTTTTAAAGTTTATAGCATTAGCCTTATAAAATACATTAAATTGCACCGTGTCTAGATAAATTGCAGGGTCCTAATACAGAAATATCTCAATTAAAGTCTAATTTAAAAAATTGTCAGTAAAGGTCTCAGGTTGCATAGCATGAAACTGCGATATAGCCTCAGCTAACCATTATAAGCTAAAAGTAGATAAAGTTCTTGAGCAAACCTCTTCCAACCAACCCAGAAATTGTTATTATCGGTGCCGGTTCATCAGGGCTTTCAGCAGCTAAAACACTCCAAAATCTAGGTGTCTCTTACTTAGTCATAGAAGCTTCAGATCGTATTGGGGGGCGGGCTTATACAGAGAGTAATACTATTGGCCAACCTGTTGATCATGGCTGCTCTTGGATTTCAGGTTCTGATGATAACTTTTTTTCAAAACTGGGTAAAATAAATAACTTTACGCTTGTAGACCACACTAACCCAAAAATCGAAATGTTCGAAAAAGACGGTGAAAAATTCTCACAAGAAAAAATAAAAGAATACAATAAGTCTGAGATGAAAATAAAAGAAATTCTCCGAGAAACTGGAAGCAGGGGAATAGATATCCCAGCATCGAAAATCATTCCCAAAGTGCCCTTTGGTGAATGTTTCCAAAATTGGGAGGGAGCTTTAAACTACGCTGTCGATGTAGATCAAATATCGACAGCAGAATACTGGCATTTAAAAGACAGCCAGCCAAGCTTTATTGTAAAAGAAGGTTTAGGTAATTTAGTCGTTAAATTAGATGATAACTTTCCAATAGCTTTAAACACGAATGTTATTGAAATAGATTATTCTAGTTCAGGCATAAAAGTTGTTACAACAAATGGAACAATTTTGGCTAAAGCTTGTATTTGTACTGTGTCAATCGGAGTTTTGAAATCTGAAAAAATTAAGTTTACTCCTACACTTTCAAATAAGACACAAAAAGCACTTGATGGTATTCAAATGGGGCTCTTAGTAAAAATTCCTCTCTTATTCGACGGAAGTAGATTAGGATTTACTGAGAATAGTTTTTTGCAGTATGACATTGCAGAAAAAGAAATCGGGACAGGCTGCTATTTCTTAGCATGGCCAACTGGACACGATTATTTAGTTGGGTTTATCGGTGGGCGATTTGCTTGGGACTTATCCAAGCAAAGTGAGGACGAAATTGTGGAATACGCCCTCTCCAAGCTCGCGTTTTTGCATGGAAGCAATATACGTAAGCATTTTTTAAAGGGCTTTGCTTCTGATTGGGCGAATAATCCTCTTACCGTGGGGGCCTACTCTGCAGTCAAACCTGGCTGTTATGGAGCAAGAGATTTGCTAAGTGAACCTATTGCAGAAAAGTTGATATTTGCAGGTGAGGCAACAGCTGGGAATTTAGCAGGTCTAGTCAATGGTGCATACGAGAGCGGTAAAATGGCAGCCATCCGAATAATCAACTTGATAAAGCCAAAAAATTAGCCCCTTTAATGAAAAGGTTAGTTCAATAAATCTTTATTAATTAAGATTTGTTTGTGACTCTAATTGCTTGAGGTATCCAGCATGAAAGGCTTTAATGCCCCACTCCATATTAGATAATGGTCCAGGAACGTAATGATCAGAATTAACTCCCTTTTGATTTAATCCAATTATCCGTTCATCATCTTGTGATGTACAATGCCATAACCATGTGAGATCTTGTAGATTATAATCTAATCCCTCTTCGGCATCCGATCGCACCATCCAAATTACCTCAATATCCGTGAGCTGAATAGATCTTGGTATAAAGCGATAGCCAATTACATGATCTGAATAACATAAAAAGTTATTCAAAATACCAATTTGCATATCGGTCGTTCCTCCATCAAAATCTTTTAGCTTACCTAATAGTGGTGCTAATTTTTTCCCAGATTTACTACCAGTTTGATAGCCTTGAAAAAGAGGATAACGTGAGAAATAAAAATCCATTTCCTCATCTTTTGAACCAAGACTATTTATTTGCAACTCATCGCCCGACAGTCCCACCTCTATACTTTTCTTAAGCATACATTTTTTCAATTCGATATTGGCGCTTGATGGATCCTTTAAGCTGTGTGACTTAGAGTATTCTAAATGAGCAGGCGCGCAATGGTAGCATTCCATATAATTTTCCAAAGCTAATTTCCAGTTAGCAGATACTGGGTAATTTTGGCTATGCACAATTTTTAAATTCTCAAATTCGAAAGGTTCAGCCAATGTTTCCAGCTGAAATAAACCCTTATCTATATTGGGTGGATTATTTGATATACAGATAAAAATTAAGCCATGAAAAATCCTTAGATTGACTTTTTTCAGTGAATATTCAGCTTTATCAAAGTCATCTCCCATTTCACGTGCGGCACGTAGATTTCCACTAAGCTCATAAGTCCATGCATGATAAGGGCAAGCAAATACCCGAGTATTTCCACTCTTTTTTATACAAACTCTAGAACCTCTATGCCGACAAACATTCAAGAACGCGTTAACATTTTTATTTTTATCGCGAGCCACTATTACAGACTCATAACCATAGTCGAATACGAAAAAATCCCCAGCTTTAGGAATTTGGCTCACATGACCAACCCAAATCCAACTGTGGTTCCAATAGTGCTCAATATCCATCTTATATAATATCTCAGATGTATAAAATTGACGAGGAAGGCTATGGGAACCTTGGCACTTCAACATTAGTTCCTTAAATCCTTCTTCCACTCTGTGATCTCCTAACTATAAAAATTAACGATTATTGTTCTAAAAACGTTTTTGTTATAACATAGAATTCGTTTTCCAAAATGTTTTAAATTTCTTTGACATTTAGGCTCGCCACAAACCCGAAGATCTACTCTAAACTATTTATTGCTCTAGCGGCTAAGCCTTCGGGTTTAAATAATGGGAATATAATTTGAACATTAATTTCATCTTAAGTTATTAAAAACAGCATAAAAAAGTTTACTCTACACACATCAACGAAAATAGAAGGTTATCTTTCAATAGATTGCTTAAGCCTTTTATATATGGAGCGGGTAGCGGGAATCGAACCCGCACCTTAAGCTTGGAAGGCTCTTATGATACCATTTCACCATACCCGCTCAACGAATTCTGGTGATAGTAGAATGAGTATTCTCCGTCAAGTCGATAGGAATATAATTAGATAAAAACTCACAAAGCTTTAAATAGGGTTTATTAGTTCAGGGCCAAGAGACTTGTTAGAGTTTATAGCGGGCGATACTTTGTAGGCCGTTAAGGTTTTATCATCTGTAGGAGTCATTAAAGCAGAAGCGCCATGCCCCCTTTCACCTAACCAAAAGCTCCACTGGTTTTTTTCAAGAATGAGAGGCAAGCGGTGATGTATGGCTGACATGCTACGATTGCTTGGGGTTGTTACAATTGCACAAGTCTTAATTTTATCACTTTCGCTACTCCATTCTTCCCAAACCCCACCAAAAACCAATGGCTCATTATCTTGCCTTTTGACAAACCAGGGTATTTTTTTTCCTTGGTTGTCCAAACTCCATTCATAAAATCCAAAGCATGGGATCAAACATCTTCTCTGACGACAAGCTTTGGCAAAAGCGGGTTTATTAGCAAGTGTCTCGCTTCTAGCGTTGATTAAAAGTGGGCCAGCATTTATTTTTTTGTACCATACTGGAACAAAACCCCACCTTATATTTTCAAGTTTTCTTCCAAACTGATCTGCCGTGATTACATGGATTAAGTTCGTTGGACATACATTGAAATTTGGGACGTCAGGTAAACTATTTACAGGTTTTGCATCGAAAAGCTGCGCCATGGCGTCAGATGGTAATGTAATTGCAAATCGACCACACATAGCCCATCTATACTTTTAGTTACAAAACTTGTCAGCAGGAGATATTAAAAGAAGATGCTGAATTATATGACCTTTGGAGATGAAAAATCTCCTCCAGTTATGATTGTCCATGGGCTTTATGGTTCCGGAAGAAACTGGGGGGTTATTGCTAAAAGATTATCGGATCAATTCTTTGTAATTACACTTGATTTACGAAATCACGGGGATAGCCCTTGGTTAGACACTCATAATTATCATGTTATGGCAGATGACTTAGTTGAAGTGATTAATTCGATAAGCATAAAACCCAATATTATAGGTCACTCTATGGGAGGAAAAGCCGCAATGGTCTTGGCTTTAAAACGTCCCAATCTTGTAAGAAATTTAATCATTGCTGATATTGCGCCCGTAAAATATGAACATGACCAATCACAATTTATAGAAGCCATGCAGAAGGTCGATCTGTCAAAAGTAGAAAAAAGATCAGATGCCACTTTGGCTTTATCTAAATTCGTAGAAGATAAATCACTACAAAACTTTTTTACCCAGTCTTTAGATATAAAAGCTAAGCGTTGGAAACTAAATCTAAAAGTCTTACGATCAGAAATGTCTGAGATTCTAGGTTTTCCAAAAATAGTAAGTGAGTTTTCTGGTAATTCCTTATTTTTGAAAGGTGAAAAAAGCGACTATATTAAACCGGAGCATCGAGAACTTATTAAGTCCTTATTTACTAAAGCGAGATTTGCCACTTTAAAAGAAGCAGGTCATTGGCTGCACGCCGAAAAGCCTCGTGAATTTGAAAATGCTGCACGATTATTTTTTAGTTAGCAGGAAGATTTAATAATTGTTTTTTAAAGCGCAACTCGAGTGATTGCTGAGCTAAATTATTGATATTTTAACACCTTGACCAAACACAAAAATAACCACATATCCTTGGCTATGGTAGATATCGAAAAAATAAGAAACTTTTCAATTGTAGCACACATTGACCACGGCAAGTCTACACTCGCAGATCGATTAATCCAATCGACTAATACAGTTGCTGACCGCGACATGAAAGAGCAGCTTTTGGACAGTATGGATATTGAGCGGGAACGCGGAATTACGATTAAAGCTAATACCGTTCGAATAGATTATACGGCTTCCGATGGTGAAAAGTATGTCTTAAATTTAATTGATACACCGGGTCATGTGGACTTTGCGTATGAAGTTTCTCGATCAATGAGGGCTGTTGAAGGATCCTTATTGGTTGTTGATAGTACTCAGGGTGTAGAAGCCCAAACGCTTGCAAATGTCTATCAAGCAATAGACGCAGATCATGAAATTGTACCTGTTTTAAATAAAATCGATTTGCCAGCTTCTGACTGCGAGAGGGTATCAGAGCAAATTGAGGATGTTATAGGTATTGATGCCTCAGAAGCATTAGAAGTTTCTGCAAAGTCTGGCCTTGGAATAAAAGAAACCCTGGAAGCCATTGTCACAAAGCTTCCTCATCCAAAAGGTGAAAGAAATTCGCCACTAAAAGCCATGCTAGTAGATAGCTGGTATGATGCTTACCTTGGAGTTGTTGTATTAGTCCGAATTATGGATGGGGTTTTAGAAAAAGGTGACAAAATAAAGATGTTTTCGAATGGCTCTGTCCACACAGTAGACAGAATAGGCGTATTTCGTCCAGAAATGCAGTCAACTGAACAGTTAGGGCCAGGTGAAATAGGTTTCATAACCGCATCAATTAAACAAGTTAGAGATACCAGGGTCGGTGATACAATTACCCACGAGAAAAAGGGAGCAGAAGAACCTTTGCCAGGATTTAACCCTAGCCAACCAGTTGTTTTTTGTGGCCTATTCCCAGTAGATAGCTCTGAATTTGAAGACTTAAGAGACGCGATTGAGAAATTAGCCTTGAATGATGCCTCTTTCAGTTTCGAAATGGAGACCTCTGCAGCACTAGGTTTTGGATTCCGGTGCGGTTTTTTGGGCTTATTGCATCTTGAAGTTATAAGGGACCGTATAGAGCGCGAATACGATATAGAACTGATTACAACAGCGCCGTCCGTTATTTATCATATTTACATGAAAGATAGTAGCTGTATCGAATTACATAATCCAGCCGACATGCCTGATTTAAGCAAAGTAGATCATCTAGAGGAACCTAGGATTAAAGCCACTATATTGGTGCCAGACGATTACCTTGGCGATGTTCTTAAACTTTGTCAGGACCGCAGAGGTATACAAGAGGACTTAACGTATGCAGGCTCACGTGCAATGGTAGTTTATGATCTACCATTAAACGAAGTGGTATTCGATTTTTACGATAGGTTAAAATCGGTAACCAAAGGATATGCATCATTTGACTATCAAATGACTGGATACCGTCAAGATAATCTTGTTAAAATGTCTATTCTTGTAAATGAAGAGCCAGTTGACGCTTTATCCATTATGGTACACAGGGATAGAGCGGAAATGCGTGGCCGAGCCATGTGTGAGAAATTAAAAGATTTAATTCCAAGACATATGTTTAAAATTCCAATCCAAGCGGCCATTGGAGGAAAAGTGATAGCGCGTGAAACCCTAGCAGCTCTTCGAAAAGATGTTACAGCAAAGTGCTATGGTGGTGATGCTACTCGAAAGAGAAAGCTTTTAGATAAACAAAAAGCTGGCAAAAAACGAATGCGACAGTTCGGCAAAGTTGATATTCCACAGGAAGCGTTTATTTCAGCGCTCAAAATGGATGGTTAAAAGGTTGGTAAGAAGCAAATTTTAATGGTACCGCCTCCCCGGCTCGAACGGGGGACCTCTGGATCCACAATCCAGCGCTCTAACCAACTGAGCTAAGGCGGCGCATCTTCGCGATGTATCCCTGCCGACTACCAAATGCAAGTTAAATTCTCTTTTTTAAAGATGTTCAAACACATTTTGAACCTAACCTAACACTTGCAAAATCAAACTGTGAATATTAAGCCAAGCCAATCTTATGAGGAAAGCAATGGGAATAAATAATCAATCTGATATAGAAGCAAATTTGCAAATTGGCCCTACCGATATTGGTATGGTAAGAATTTACGTATCAGCTGGACAAACTGAAATTCCAATGGATTTTGATCCTGAGGAAGCTGACGAAATTGCCGAAGAAATTAAACTAGCTGCTCAAGCTGCTCGGAAACTTTCAAAAAAAAGCTAGCTACTTTATTATCGGATCAGTATATGCAGCCAATCTATTACATGCAGTACTAGCCAGTGACCTAACTATTTTTTTTCGCCTAGTCACAGATAGTTTATTTAGAGGAGCTTCTCTAAGAATTTTTGCGTCATAAGAATCTGCAATGATCAGACCGGTATCAAAAGGTAAAATATCTTTTGGGAAATCACTGTCCACTGCCCAAAAATATCTGTCACACCATTCTAAATAATTTTGCCACTTTTTATCAGATTTAAAATCAATTTTGCTAGACTTACATTCTACTATCCAAATTTCATCAGATGGAGCTAGCACTATAATATCTACTCGCAAACCTCTTACTGGTGAATATTCACTTAAACTCGGTAAACCCATTTGAGAAAAATGCCTCATGACACCGCGAGCGATTTTTGTATCGTTTTTGGATACTTTTAAATTCATGGATTTAAATTGGCCTGATAAATTTTAGAAAACAAGAATTTGCTCAAATTTCTTTCAGTTAAGTTTAGTTGAAACTACACGATCTACGGATTATATCCTCTTAATGCGGGTTCTGCTCTGTTCGTAATGGTTGCATTCCGGTGGCCTTAAGCAATTCCGAGGGAGCTGGCTCTGTCCTGGCCCTGGCCTGGTTACCTGGTGCC
>NZGN01000026.1:0-7867 GCA_002691045.1 Marinovum sp. | reverse complement strand
TTTTTTTACTTGATACAATTTGAAAAGTTTTTTGACGACCCTATGTCTTTATGTATAGTGGGCTGGAGAAGGAATTATGGCTAAAAAAGATTTTTATGATCCCTTCATGGGTTGGGGTAAGAAAGCACAATTTTTTTGCGCTTGTTTTGCATTTTTTTTGCCTAACCTATTTTTTATGATGTATGTACTCGATTGGTTTTAAGTAACTGATCACGAAAAATTGCCACTTTGGGCTGTTCTTAAAATTGGTTTGCTAAAAAGTAGCTTTTCGTAGGTTTTACTTGGTAGAAAGTTAAAAACCTTAATGAGAAAATATGTTAATAAGAAGACAAAGACACCTCTCACGAATAGTATCACCATTAATGAAGGGCCCAATAGCATTAAAATTGTGGTATCCTCAAAAATTGAATGAAATAAGTTAATAAATATAAGAGCACCAACCGCTGAACGAGGCTTAACCAAACCTTGTTTGACGTCCTTTATCATGAGGCCACCGCCAAACCCGAGGCCTAGGGTTAAGCCAACAACCACAATTGTAGACGCACTTTGTCCAATATTTAAAATTTTAAGGAAGGGACCCAGGCAAATGTGTATTATCTTTTCTATACCAACACGCTTTAAAATTTCTAAAAATGTTATCAGTATAATGATTACAATTTGAATAAATACTAACCCTTTAACTTGATCAATAACCCATTGTTTGAGAGATGGTGCTGCAGACATTTCAGGCAGGTTGAGAAACGCAATTTGAGTAAAAAGTTCAAAGTTTGTAAATACGAAATTTAGCAAGGTACAAAATAAAATACCGGCAAAGATCCTAATAACTATTGTGGCGCCAGCTGAGAGACCAGCTTGGCGGGAAATAGCTGCTTCAATAATTATGGAATGAGTGAATAATATAAAGGATGCTAAGATTGTAGTCTGAGCCATTGTTAATTGCTCAACCCCCGGCGTTGAAGCTAAAACAATGAGACCCGCATAAGGGTTAGTAAGCATAGTTGTTGTGATCGCTAAAGCCATTTCGGCGGGCAAACCCATCATCAAGGTAATAGGGCCAAAAAAATTTGTTAGAACACTCACTAAACCATAAATTTCTGCTAGTTTTACTAAAATAAGTGTCGGTATCATTATTTTAAATAATTCAAAGGACACGATAAAAATATCATTTGCTAATTTTAGGATGGTTTGTTTCAATATGAACGTCCTTGCTTAATCAAATTTATTTACATTGATTATTATTATTAACAATCAAATAATTCTAAAATAATTAAGTTTTCTATACACAACTCAACAATCATTTTACTGCGTCCTAATTGGCGTTTGTTTTTTTGGCATTTGACTAAATGATAGATAACTTAATTGTTTCACGTAGGGGAAATTGGTGAACGTATGTGGGTCTTTAAGGAACTTATTCTTATTGGATCTACAAATTCTAAATAAAGTGAATAATTACTTTTTATTTTGATTTTGATTGTTCCCAATATTTAAACGATCTCTTTATTGAATCGAAAAACAAACTACATTAGGCAGTGCAAATGGGAGAAACAGTATGACTGAATTAACTATGGTCGTTAATGGAAAAACGGTGTCTGATTCTGTTGAAGGGCGGACTCTACTTGTTGAGTTTATTCGAAACGATTTGCATTTAACTGGAACTCACGTCGGCTGTGATACTAGCCAATGTGGAGCATGTGCAATCCATTTGGATGGTAAACTTGTGAAGGCGTGCACAATGTTTGCCCTCGAAGCTGACGGAGCCGAAGTATCAACAATCGAAGGACAAGCTAATGATGACGGTTCTTTAAATGTTATACAACAAGCTTTCAAAGAGCATCACGGTTTACAGTGTGGCTTTTGTACTCCGGGAATGGTCATGGCTGCTGCTGATTTGCTTAAAACAAATTCTAAACCCACTGAGCTTGAAATTAGGGAGCATCTGGAGGGTAATATTTGTAGATGCACAGGGTATCATAATATCGTTAAAGCAATTTTAGCAGCATCAGGTCAGGATGTTTCAAACATTGCTGCAGAATAATGTAACTCATATTTATATGCCACTAACTCCTAAGAGAGTTTGGGCTGCAATAATAATTAATCGGAGAATAAAACATGTATAACTTCGAATTTAAACAACCGACAACAATATCTGATGCAGTAAATTTACTTAAATCAGATGAAGCCCAAGCTCTTGGGGGTGGTCAAACTCTAATACCTACTATGAAGCAACGGCTTGCAAGCCCATCTACACTCGTGAGTCTAACAGCAATTTCTGAAATGAAAGGTATTTGGAAAAACGATGACGGGAGTATCTCTATTGGTGGCGGAACAACGCATGCCGAAGTTGCCTCTCATGCTGATATATTTGCAGGATTAAAAACACTTGCAGAGAATATTGGAGACGCAGCGGTAAGAAATAGAGGAACAATTGGTGGATCTTTAGCTAATAATGATCCAGCTGCTTGCTATCCTGCAGTAGCTTTGAGTACTGGAGCCACCATCGTCACAAATAATCGAGAGATTTCCGCGGATGATTTTTTTCAAGGAATGTTTGATACTGCATTGGAAGAAGGGGAAATTATTATATCGGTAAGATTTCCAGTTCCTATCTCGTCGTCGTATCAGAAATTTGTTCAACCAGCATCAAGATTTGCCATGGTTGGCGTCTTTTTATCAAAATTTGCGGATGAAACGAAGGTAGCTGTTACTGGGGCATCAGAGGGAGGTGTCTTTCGATGGAGTGAAGCTGAAGCAGCGCTTAATGAAAACTTCTCTGCTGACTCTATTAATAATTTATCAGTTGATCAGAACGATATGATTAGTGATATTCATGCCTCTAAGGAATATAGAGCCCATCTTGTGAAAATTATGACGCAAAGAGCAATTAAGGGTGCATCTTAAGAAAATATTGTGATTTTATTAAAAGCCCCTTGCTTAGGGGCTTTTTTTTTGCATTTAAACAACTGAAGTTTAGATCAAAATTTTAACATTTAAAAAATTGGAACCATTCATGGAAGAAAGATTTGCTATTTATCCAAGTTTGAGAGAAAAAAATATCCTTGTTACGGGAGGCGCATCAGGCATTGGTAAAGAGATCGTAAAAGCATTTGCCGATCAGAAAGCTAAAGTTGCATTTTTGGACTTAGATGCCGCAAAGGGGCAGAAGCTATCAAGTAATCTTGGGGATAATGTTTTTTTTGAAGAATGTGATCTTAAGAATATAAAAAGTTTAAAAGAAACAATCCATAAGATTAGGTCTGAAATTGGACCTTTTGATATTTTAGTAAATAATGCTGCTCATGATGACCGGCATGATTGGACTGATATTACAGAAGAGTATTGGGATGAGCGGTTTGCTACAAATTTGCGACATCACTTCTTCACAATTCAATCTGTTGCTCAGGATATGATCCAAAAAGGTGGTGGTTCAATTATAAACATAGGTTCTAACTCCTGGTGGGAAGCGGTAGGAAACTTTCCTGCATATGCAACGGCTAAGTCAGCTGTCCATGGATTAACTCGAACGTTGGCAAGAGATCTGGGAAAACATCGAATAAGAGTTAATACGGTTGTTCCTGGATGGATAATGACAGAAAGACAAAAAGATCTATGGGTCACTCCAGAAGGATTAGAAAATCAAATGAAAAGGCAATGCTTGCCAGATTTAATTGAACCTGTTTATGTTGCCCGAATGGTTTTATTTTTAGCGTCTGATGATGCTGTCATGTGTACCGCAAATAATTATATGGTTGAAGCTGGTTCTATATAATTGATCTGTAAAATTTTAAAATAAGTAGGTAAGAGGTTTGATTGGATTATTAAACGTTTTAGAAATTGTCACGCCCGTCTTTTTTTTGGCAGCCGTAGGCTATATCTGGGTTAAATTCGGATTTGAATATAGAGTAGAATTTGTTACACAATTTGCAACTTCTTTGGCTGTTCCATGTCTGGTTTTTACAGCCCTGATGAAGACTGAGTTTCAACCGTACTATTTCAGTAATCTTTTATTGGCTGCAATTATTGGTTACTCAATCCTGGGCATTATTGCTCTTATTTTTGTAAAGATTTTTAATCTTGGCGTCAGAACATACCTTATGCCCTTAATTTCTGGGAACACTGGCAATCTAGGCTTACCACTTTGTTTATTTGCTTTCGGTGATGCGGGGTTTGGTTACGCTATAATCGTATTTGCTGTCACAAGTATTCTAGCATTTACAATCGGTATTTGGGTGGTTTCTGGGGGCGGTTCACCCAAGCAAATACTCAAGGAGCCTCTAGTGGCGAGTACAATTTTTGGTCTCATTTTTATGTGGCAAGGTTGGGAAACACCAACATTTTTGACTAACTCTCTAGAGTTAATAGGTCAAATGGCTATTCCGCTGATGCTAATTACGTTAGGTGTTGCAGTTGCTAGGCTAAAAATATCGGATGTAAAAAAGTCATTTTTTATAAGTGCTTGCAAAATCTTCTTCGGTATAGTTGCAGCTGTCTTGGCGAGCTTATTGTTTGATTTACCGGAAGAGGCAATTTCTATTCTTATAATTCAGCTGTCAATGCCAATTGCGGTGACTTCATATCTTTTAGCTGAAAAATATGGCGCCGATGCGAATGCAGTTGCGGGGCTCGTTGTTGTATCGACCCTAATTACTGTGGCTATTTCTCCAATACTGCTGACGTTTTTAGTCGTATAGTTGATCGGAAAAAAGATTTTATTTTTAATTTGGGTTTTGAGGTGACATTATTCCTGAAGTCTTATCCTTACTAGTTTTTGTATTTGTTGGTCTATCGTCACCGGGTCCAAACATAATTCTTCTGACTTTATCTGGAGCAAAATTTGGGATTAAAGCCACACTCCCGCATCTTTTTGGTGTTGTGATTGGAACAGGAATTTTAGCTGCTCTGTCTTTATTAGGAGTAAACTCAATAATTTTGCAGGTGCCTGTATTAGAAGCATTGCTTAAATTTATTTCTGCCGGTTGGATTATATTTTTGGCAGTTCAACTTCTCTATAAAGAGAATACAGAAATGGCTGAGAGAAGTTCGAGGCCATTTAAATTTTTTGAAGCTATTCTGTTTCAAGTTGTTAATCCTAAGCTTTGGGCGCTTACACTGTCTGCATCAGCAGGTTTTAATTTAAATTATCCTTTTTTAATTGAAGTTTCATGTTTCTTTTTTTTATTTGCCTTGATAAATCTGGCGGTTTGCTCTCTATGGTTGGCCTTTGGCAAATATGTTTCACATTATTTAAAAAAGAAAATAATCTGGCGTTGTTTTGTAACAGTAATGGCTATATTTTTGTTAGGTAGTGCGTATTTTATTTTGATAAAATAATGCAATCAACTCGAATGATAGTAAGATAATTGGAATGAAAAATGGTGAAAATAGCACTCATTAGTGGCGGAGCTAGAGGGATTGGAAGAGCAGCTGCAGAGATTTTTAGTGAACAAGGTTACAAAGTAATTATCCTGGATCGTGACGCTAAAGCACTCAATAAAACTTGCAAAGAAATAAATGGCTCAACACCATTTCATTATGATGTTTCCAATGAACAAGTAATGCAGGAAATAAGCTTACGAGTGAGTAAAGAATTTGGTAGATTAGATTGTCTTGTCAATAACGCCGGTATTGCAGATTTTGGGCCTATAGAAGAGTGTGATGCCAAAAAATGGCGTACTGTAATGGAAACAAATCTTGATGGTGTTTTTTATTTATCGCAAGCGCTCACAGAACAATTGAAAAAGACAAAGGGAAGTATTGTCAATATAGCATCAATTTCTGGCTTGCGTGGATCAACCTTAAGAGTTGCCTATGGTACATCTAAGGCGGCAGTTATTCAATTAACAAAGCAACAGGCATGTGAGCTAGGTGAGTATGGTATTCGCATTAATACTGTTGCTCCGGGACCAGTGAAAACAAAACTATCGATGGCAGTTCATTCTCCACAAATTATTAAAGCTTACCACGATGCAATTCCACTAAACCGATATGGTTCGGAAAGAGAAATTGGAGAAGTTATTTTTTTTCTGTGTTCTCCAAAAGCTTCATTCATCACAGGTCAAACACTCGCAGTAGATGGTGGTTTTGAGGCGACTGGGGTAGGGCTGCCTGCTTTACGAGAATGACAGTAAAAGGTCTTAAAATTAGTAAGGTAAATGAATGAAAATGACGGATGATCATATCAAAGAATTCAAAGAAAATGGTGCTGTTTTACTAAAAGGTGCTTTTAGTGAATATGTCGATAGCGCACGAATGGCCGTTGAAGAAAATATTGAAAGACCAAGCTGGAGAGAAAGAACATACAGACCTGATGACGGTGGTCAGGCTTTTTTTCAGGATTATGTTGTCTGGAATCAATTTGATGGTTACCGAAATCTGGTTAAAAATTCAAAAATGCCTGAAATAGCGGCAAATTTAATGAACTCAAACTGTGCTCGCATTTTTCATGATCATATTCTTGTTAAAGAACCAGGAAATTCAGTGGTAACTCCTTGGCATCAAGATCAGCCATACTATTTGTGCGAAGGAGAGCAGACGGTTAGTTTTTGGGTTCCACTAGATTATATTCCTAGGAACAGGTCTATTGAATATATAGCTGGATCACATGCTTGGGACAAAAATTTTAAACCGCAAAGATTTGATGGAAGTGACTTATTTGAAGGTGATAAAAGTGAAGTTGTACCCGATGTCGATAATATGCGGGATAAATTTAATATTATTGGGTGGGAGATGGAGCCTGGAGACGCTGTAGCATTTCACTTCAGAACTCTTCATGGAGCCCCAGCAAACTCTTCGAAGAGCCGGCGAAGAGTAATTTCAATAAGATGGGTTGGTGATGATGCAAAGTTTGTAAAACGTCTTGGCCCAACATCTCCTTCTTTTCCAGACCTCAACTACGAAGATGGTGAACCATTTTCCGGAGAAGATTTTCCAATTATGTTTGATAAAAATAAAATCGAGTAAATTAGTCCGTTTTATATTCAACGACAGGAAGACCTTGTTTTTTCCAACCAACGATGCCATCACTCAAATGATTAACATTTGTTTGACCTATTTGATCTATAAGAGCTTTTCCTAACACACCTGTTCTATTGCCAGTTCGACAGTAGAGTAGGATAGGAGTATCGATATCGGTGATTAAATCGAAGAACTTTTTTGGAAACTCTGGATGAATTTTACCGTCTTTGGTAAAAGCAGTTATCTTATGACTGCCCTCTAAAACTCCCGTCTCTTTCCATTCTTCCTCTCTCCTTATATCGATAACAACCCCACCTTTATTTTGGGCGTCAATCAACTCTTTAGGAGATAGCTCGCCCAGAGTTATTGGCATTGCAACTTCTAATAATTCAACGTCAAAAATTAATGTTGCATTAGGAGGAATTGCTCCTCCTGCTCCACGCGCTCCGTATCCTAGGTGAGGAGGAATAACCAAACGCCTCTGTTCTCCAACTTTCATCCCTTCCACGCCAATATCCCAACCTTTTATAACTTGACCAGCACCAAGCGTGAAGGTGAATGGTTTTCCGCGAGGTATCGAACTATCAAACTCAGTACCATCCTCAAGTTTACCAGTATAATGTACGGAGACTGACATTCCGTTTTCTGCAATCTCGCCTGATCCTTCCTTGTTAACGGTAATTTTTAATTCGTTCTCGGTGGAAAAAGCGGTTGAAGAGCTAATGATAGCTATAAAAAATGCTAAAACGTAGTTTTTGTAGATTTTGATCATAGCTATTTTCCCTCAATTTGTAATATTACAACCTAAATTTTAGATTCTTTTTTTCAATATAATTAGTCAATTTAGCGTGAAAATTTAGAAAAATTTACAAGATTCTCTATGATTTATTCTGCGACAATTTACAGACTTTAAAAA
>NZGN01000025.1:0-8544 GCA_002691045.1 Marinovum sp. | reverse complement strand
ATTTAATTCTTCTTGAATAGCAATGTGTGTCATTGAATTTGTAGCAGAAGCTCCATGCCAGTGTTCTTCGCCAGGTGGTATCCATATAGTGTCACCGGCATTAATAGTTTGGGGGGCTTTGTTTCTAAGTCCCATTAAACCAACGCCGCTTAGCACATATAAAGTTTGGCCAAGAGGATGGGTATGCCATGCAGTACGAGCGCCCGGTTCAAATGCAACTTTTAACGCCCGAACTCTCGCCGGTTCGGAGGCCTCAATAATAGGATCTTGCCATACAATACCTGTGAAATATTCAGAGGATGCTTTCTTTGTTGGCCTTGAACTAGCCCTAATTATCTCCATAGTTTTTACCCTTTTTAAAATAACCAACTTCAAAAAATACTATATGTAATTCTTACATTTTGATATGGTATAGTTAGAAATGAAGGGAGCGAAGTAATGGAAAAATATATTGTGTACTCAGTATGGTTTCATGAGAAAGGATTGAGGCCTGCCGAAGAAATGCGTGATGGTATGCTTAAAAATGTCAAACCAAACTCTCCTGCAGAAGATGTTATTTGGTGGAAAATGGATGATAATCATCACCAATCTATTACAATCTACTCTTCTGAGGATGCAGCTAAAAAACATAGAGCTGAACTGGAGCAATTTCGTAAAAACAGCTCGAACGAGTATTCAATAAAGATGATAGACGAAACTATGGGACCTGTCGTTGCCCAACTCTCAGAACTTTAGGTCAACTTTATGTGTTTTTAGGTTTGGTAGTAATTGTTTTGTGGTAGCGGAGGAGGGACTTGAACCCCCGACACGCAGATTGTGATTCCGCTGCTCTAACCACCTGAACTACTGAATTTAACAAATAAAACAAAGCCAACTAATATTAGGTCACATCTCTGCCACACGGAGGTACACGAAGGTGATTTTAATTGACTTTAGGACATTATTGCAAAGAGCCTTTCACGACCCAGATGGTTTCAGGAAAGCTCCATGGTAATGTAAGGCCATGGCCCATTAAATAAGCGCCACTTAGATGCAATGGCATTTGTTTAATCGTTTGATCACCGCGTGAAAGACCATGTGCTTCGTTACGATTCACTAGGTCAATATGATAAATCGCATTAGGATCCAGATTTGTAAGGCATAGCGGGCGTGGAGCAATTTGTGTTGAGGCCGCAATCTTACCAGCAAAAACCAAGAATTTATCGCCTTTTTTAGAGAGTTGCTGTTCGGCAATAACTGTGGGGTCTGCGCTATCTAGGAGCAATATATCAGCGTCCATCATCCAGTCTCTGTTATCACACCACCAGCGGGTTACATCCTTCAAAACAGTTGCCTCGTCTTCGCTAAGCTCACGTGGATCCATTTCAAAACCCATATGACGTTGTGCTGCAACCCATGCACGCAATCGAATGTCTATAGTTCGGCCAGAGGTATGTGAAGTACGCGGTCCAACATGGCTTCCCGTTACAACTGATGGCAAAAATAAGGCAGCGTTTTGCTGGATTCTAAGGCGCTCAAGAGCGTCATTGCTATCAGACAGCCAGACACGATGGGTTTTATTCAGCATACCAAAATCAATGCGGCCACCGCCAGACGCACAACTTTCAATTTCAACTTCTGGATGCGCTTCGCGCAGCCGATCTAGTAGCGCATATGTTCCTTTAATTTGCGCAATATCTTGTATTGGCAGCACACGATTATGGTCCCATTTGATATATGCAATGGCATGGTTTTTTAGAATGGTGTCAATACTATCAAACAGATAATCACAAACTGCAGGTAGTGACATATCAAGGACTAGTTGTTGGCGCCCCATGATTTGATCTAGGTCCCCCAGAACCCATTCAGGATGCGCACGATAGGTTTGGCTATTTGGATTTATCATCTCTGGCTCAAACCAAAGACCAAATGACATACCTTCAGCGTGAACGTGCTCAATCAGAGGATGCAGACCGTGTGGATATTTTTCTGGATCGACAACCCAGTCAGATAGTGATTGGGTATCATCATTGCGGCCAACAAACCAGCCATCATCTAAAACAAAACGCTCCGCACCAAGATTTGCAGCCAAAGACGCAATCTCTTTTAATTCATCCATATTATGGTTAAAGTACACAGCTTCCCAACAGTTATAAAAGACTGGGCGCTGCTTTCCAGGTGCAGGAAAGCAAACTATTTCATCACGCACATGCCTTTGAAATGCCACGGCGCATCCATTTATTCCTACATCTGAGAAAGTACAATAAAGGGTGGCTGTTTTGAAAAAGGTTTGGACACGCTTTTGAGAATGGGATGCATGGCCAAATTGAATCTGACGACGCCCATCTGCTAATTCTTCAGCAACCATTTTATGACCACCAGACCAACCATAATGAAAAGCATACGCATGGCCTGCTGTATTCTTGGCGCCGCGTATTGGCACAATAAGGCCAGGGAAATGCTCATGTCCTGTTCGCCCTGTGGTATTTTCTCTATAACGAATACCAGCAGACCAGCACGTAGCTTGAATTTGAAACTCACCACACCAACGACCAGAGAAATCGTACATCTTGTCACTATTTTGAGGTGCTGGAAACACAGGCGCGGACATCCAATCTACAATAATATTTTTTGGGGAGGCCAATGAAGCGCTAGTTTCTATAATGTGTGTAGCTGGGTTAATGAAAAACTCAGCTTTATAAATCAGTTCAGAAGTCTCATCTCTATATATAAGTGTCACACTTTGGTCTGTTTGGTCTGCATCAACGAAGCGAAATTTTGTCATGATGGGCAAGCCGGTTTCGTCTTTTAACACCATTCCAGTCTGACCTGGGAAATTTCGTGACGCCTCTGGAGAAATAGATAGCTCAGGATTTTGGTCTAGCATGCCGCCTGTAACATCGATAGAGCCTGCTTTGTGAAGTATGGAAATATCTTCGTCATCAGGTAGGCGTGGCCCCCAATAAACAATTTCAGCGAGGCTATTATCAGCAGACGACAAAACAAAAGACTGACGTCCATCATCAAGTCGCCACGATCGACTCACTTTACAGCACCAAGTGTGAGGCCAGCAATGAAATGTCTTTGCATCAAGAAAAACATCATCACTGGAGGCAGGGCTGCTATGATAGAGCCTGCACTCATCATATTATACGCCGCACGATACTGTCCGTTAAAGCTTGTTATGCCCGCCGTTACAGGCGCATGTTCAATGCCTTGAGTTAAAACAATCGCCCAAAAATAGTCGTTCCATATAAAGGTAAAGATCAGCACAGAAAGTGCAGCGATTGCTGGCTTAACTAATGGGATAACAATGAACCAAAAGATACGCCACTCAGCAACGCCTTCGACACGGGCAGCTTCAATTAGCTCTCTTGGTAGTGTGCGAATAAAATTGCGCATAAAAAAAGTGCAAAACCCTGTTTGAAATGCAATATGGAATAAAATCAGGCCAGTTTTTGTATTATAGAGTCCCATATCAAAACTCAGATCACGCACAGGCACCAATAGGATTTGAAAGGGTACAAAATTGCCTGCGATAAACATAAAGAAAATAATTAAATTACCTTTAAATTTATAAACACCAAGCGCAAAGCCAGTCATGCAGCTCAACGCAACTGCGCCAATCACTGTGGGAATGGTAACAAGCATAGAATTGAGCAAATAGCGTGGCATGTCAGACGCGAAAAATACTCGTCCATAATTTTCAACGAGTTCAAAAGAACCAGGTACTCCCCAGTAATTACCCACAGTAAAATCTGCTGACGGTTTGATTGAAAAAACTGCCACTGAGATTAATGGCAATAGCCAACCAATACATACGATTGGGAGCATCAACTTATAACTGAATTGAAAAGCTCTGCCACGCTGTTGTATCGGCGTAGGAAACATTATCCAAATTCCTTTTCTTGTCTGTACATTGAAACTAAGAAACCGACAATAAAAACGAGCATAATCAAAAATAAAACTACGGCTATCGCAGCGCCATAACCCATCCTAAAACCATACTCTGAAAGGGCCTTTTCATACATATAATATGATAGGACCCGTGATTGTCCAAACGGACCACCTCTCGTCATAATCGAAATAAGGTCAAAGCTACGAAGAGCGCCAATTATAGTTACAACAAAAGCAATAAATGTAGCTGGCCAGAGCTGTGGTAGGATCACATACCTCAACATCCTATGGCCTTTTGCTCCGTCGATACGGGCTGCTTCAACCTGTTCTGGGTCAAGCGCGTTTAAACCTGTAAGATACAAAATCATACAGTAGGCAGTTTGCGGCCACAGACCAGCAATAATAATTCCATAGGTAACAGTGGCAGGATCACCTAAAACACTGATAGGTTCAAGTCCAAGTAGTGTTAATAGTTGATTGAAAAGGCCAAAACGCGGATCATAAAACCATGTGAACACTAACCCAACAACAACCTGGCTAATAACAAACGGAAAGAAAAATAGTGATTTATAAAGTCTAATACCAGTTACATTTTGGTTCAGGAACAGTGCCATTGCCAGCCCAGCTGGGATTGCAAGCAAGTATAAAATCAGCCACTTCAGATTATTCCAGAGCGATATTTCAAACGCCCTATCTGTCATCAGCTTTTGGTAGTTCTTTATCCCCACATATTCTGGATCGCCCATACCATCCCATTTATAAAAGGATATGTTAAAGCTTTGGATAATAGGTAACAGCACATAAAAGGAAAAAAACAACAATCCCGGCAATAAGAATAGCCAAGGTGTTATTGTAAGCTTGTTCCTCAAGCCGATGTTTTTAAAACTCCGCAAGATAAACCCATTTTGTGATAAATAGTAATTTAAAAAAATTGGGAGCGAACGGGCCGCTCCCAAAGATTTAGTTTATTTTAGTAAACATCTTTTCTGTGTGCTTCCAAGCGTTCAAGAATATCGTTTAGATTATCTGGGAACACCATAAATTCCTGAATACCTTCCATAGCAACTGAGTTCATCTCAGCTGGGTAATCTCGGTCAAAGAACTGTGCTACACCACCTGGCGAGTTTGAGCTCAGCATTGCAAAGCCTTCATTAAGGAACTTGTCATCATCAATTGAAGCAGCAGCGTTTACTGGCAACTGGCCAAGGCCTTTGCCCGAATTTATAATTGTCTGGTTTTCAGCTGATACAACAAATCGCAAGAACTCTTTAGCGTTTTCTTTGTTCTTTGCATATTTAGTAATATGCAGTGTATCAGTCGGCGCATCTTCGGCCAAAGCTACATTAGAATTGATTGGAACAAACTGATAAAAATCCAGTTTGCTGTCATCAAGTCCAGCTTCTCTTAAAGGAGATACGGCAAAGTTACCGATCAGTAATGAGGCTGCTTCACCATTCACGATGAATGGAAGAGCTTCCTGCCAGCTATAGGTCTGGTGATCTTTGATAAATGCACCCATGTCTATTAACTCACGCCAGTTAGCAAAAGCCTGTCTTACACGATCATCTGTCCATGAGGCTTTACCAGCTGCAAGATCCATATGGAAATCAAAGCCGTTTGTTCTCATGTTGATGTAATCAAACCAACCAGCAGCTGTCCACAGCCACTTTGTACCAATCGTATAACAGGCGCGACCTGAGGCAACAATCTTTGCACAGTTAGCTTTTTCTTCTGCCCAGTTTGTTGGTTCGCTAAGGCCCAGCTCGTTAAATATATCTTGTCTGTAATAGATACCCCACTGGTAATATGTGTATGGGACACCATACTGTTTACCATCAACTGTTAATGCGCCTTTTGTTGAGGCTAGATTTTTTACAAACTCATCTTCAGCCCATACATCGCTGATATCTTCAAACAGACCATTTTTTACAAATGGGACCATTCTGTTAGCGGCATACCATTCAACAATGTCAGGTGCATTGTCTGGTGTGATGCTTCGCAAGCCTTCAATCATTGTATCTCGCACATTGATTGTAAGTTTGATGTCTAGATCTGGGTGCATCTTGCCAAAACGGTCGACCATACCTTCAATTACCGCACGCGGTGCAGGATTTGACATACCCGTAACAATCACTAGTTCGCCAGATAGACTTGGGCTAGAAAAGCTTACAGATGGCGTTCCTAAAAAAGCTCCTGCTGCAAGAATTTTAGCCGTGGTTTTAATAAATTGTTTCAAAATTTTCTCCCTTTATTTACTGCGTTAAAGCGCAACTTTTGGCACTTTTACGCGAGTAAAATTCATGTTATGAAATTGCTGAAATGTCAATGACTTGCTGTGTAATAAATGCTAGACGAAAAATTTTATATCAGTAACTAGTTGATAAAAATGACTCTAATTTGCAAATACGGTTAAGTTGATCTGATATCCACGACCGACTAAAAAATATATTAGTTAGGAGAGACCTTTTATGTCCGGTGTGAAATTACAAAATGTTATCAAGCAATTTGGTAATACCGAAGTTATTCACGGTCTGAATTTGGAAGTTAACGAGGGAGAATTTTGTGTTTTTGTTGGCCCTTCTGGTTGCGGTAAATCTACCTTACTGAGAATGATAGCAGGGCTTGAGCAAACTACTGAAGGTTTAATCAAAATTGGTGAAGTAGATGTAACAAACTATGATCCTGCTGAGCGGGGTATAGCCATGGTATTTCAAAGTTATGCCCTCTACCCCCATATGTCTGTTGAAGAAAATATGGGTTTTGGGCTTAAAATGAATGGCGTGGCTAAATCTGAGATAAAAGAGAAGGTCGATAAGGCAGCTAAAATTCTGCAGTTAGAACCTTACCTGAAACGTAAGCCAAAGGCTTTATCAGGTGGCCAGAGACAGCGTGTTGCTATTGGGCGCGCTATTGTTCGTGGTCCAGACGTTTTTTTATTTGATGAGCCTTTGTCTAATCTGGATGCAGAGCTAAGAGTGGAAATGCGGGTTGAAATTGCACGCCTCCATGAAGAACTAGGTGCAACAATGATTTATGTCACACATGATCAAGTTGAAGCGATGACGCTGGCTGATAAGATCGTTGTCTTAAGAGATGGTCATATTGAGCAGGTAGGGGTGCCTATGGATCTTTATGACGACCCTGATAATAAATTTGTGGCTGGCTTTATTGGGTCTCCTAGCATGAATTTTATTGATGGTAAAATCAAAAAAGGTCAATTAGTTATTCCTGCCCTAAGCGACAACACTATCAAAATATCAACAACTTCGCTTAAAGAAGGTACTGAAGTTATCGTTGGTGTTCGTCCTCAGGATGTTGTTTTAAAATCAGGTGATCTTTTGTATGTTAAAATGTCCGAACAGCTTGGTGGTGTGACTTATGAATACCTAGAGGCGCCTAATGGTGAACAGATTGTAGCAGAGGTGCGAGCAAAGCCATCGACGAAGGGGCAGTCGGTTGGTGCTACCTTTGATGCAAAATCTGTATACCTCTTTGATAAAAATACCGAAAAACGCATCCGGATATAAACATTCAATTTGGACCAGTAACTATTTATTCAATAGAGCTTCAGGTCTTTGATCCTAGGCCTAAATACCTTCTTCTAGGCCCAGTAATCCCTGCCTCGGTCACACACACTTTGACAAATGAGCTTGTTAAATCGTATTCTAGTCTCACCTTAAATTAGGTGTGATTGATAAATTTGGTCTATTTCACTGAAGCTTTTTGGTAGCGGAGGAGGGACTTGAACCCCCGACACGCGGATTATGATTCCGCTGCTCTAACCACCTGAGCTACTCCGCCATAAACAAAATTCGTCTAAAATCTTTAACTGGCTAGGTCAAGCCAATAATTTTTGCCTAGATTACCATTTGGCAAAGCAACTCAAACATAATTGAGACACCTAAAAAAGCCGTATTACTGCTAGGATCAAAAGGGGGCGACACTTCAACCATATCAGCACCTACTATTTTAATTCCAGTAAGTTCACGGACAACTTTAAGTGCTTCGTAACTATTGGGACCACCGACTTCTGGTGTTCCCGTTCCTGGAGCAAATGCTGGGTCGATAAAATCAATATCATAAGAAACATAAGTCTCTTTCTCACCAACTATCTCTTTAGCTTCTGCCATTACATCTTGAATACCCCGATCAAAAAATTCCTCAATTTTTATAACCCTAATTCCAACTGACTTAGCAAAATCTAAATCTTCGGTATCATACTGAGTTCCCCGAATTCCAATTTGAACAACCCTCTTTGGGTCAAGGAGGTTTTCTTCAACAGCACGACGAAATGGTGTTCCATGAGTGAACATTGTTCCATCAAAGTAACTATGAAAAAGGTCTGTATGACTATCGAAATGTATCATTCCTAAGGGAGCTTTATCTGCTAGAGCTCTCAAAACAGGTAAGGAGGTCAAATGGTCTCCCCCAGCTGTTAGGGGCTTGATTCCTTTTCCCAGGACTTTGTTATAAAAAGCTGTAATCCTGTTCATGCTATCGTCAATATCAGCTGGGTTTATTGAAACATCGCCCAGGTCTGCGCAATTTGATCTTTCATAGGGCCTTACCCCTGAGACAGGATGCTCTGCTCTTATCATGGTTGATGCGTCTCGCAACTGTCGAGGGCCATGACGTGGTCCTGGTCTGTTTGTTGTTCCACTATCCCAT
>NZGN01000024.1:0-14940 GCA_002691045.1 Marinovum sp. | reverse complement strand
TGGCACAATCAAATTTGTGATTATTCAACCAGAACAGTATTGCCTTACGATCAAAGGCTTAGCAAACTTCCAGCCTATTTTCAGCAATTAGAAATGGAAAGTAACGGTAAAGGCGTTGATCTTGATGGAAGTCCCTTGAGTTTTCACTCTGGTCCAGTTGTTTGGGGAGAGCCGGGTACTACCGGTCAACACGCATTCTTTCAATTGTTGCATCAAGGGACGCGAATAATACCTTGCGAATTTTTAGTGGCTTCTGAATCTCATGAGGCGTATTTAGATCATCATCATAAATCATTATTATCAAATTGCTTTGCTCAGTCTGAAGCCTTAATGCGAGGTCGTAGCTTTAAAGAAATATCCTCTATGCTGAGCAGTGGTCAGATGAAGCAGGATGAATTTGAAAAACAGGCAAAACATAGAGTTTTCCCTGGAAACCGACCTTCCACAACTCTTCTATACCCCAAATTGACACCAAAAATTTTAGGAAAAATAATAGCTTTATATGAACATAGAGTTTTTGTGGAGGGTAAGATTTTAGGGATCAATAGCTTCGATCAATGGGGTGTTGAGTTGGGTAAAGAACTGGCTACCGACTTGGAAAAAGTTTTTATCGATGGGTCCGAAAGTAAAGATTTAAACTCTTCAACTGAAAATTTAATTAAGATCGCTAAAGCTATGCGGCAATAATTTACCTGTTATAGATTTTTGCGTGGTTAATTTTGATTGACTCAATTCTTTTATGAGTTGGTGGGTGGCTCATCATCCAAGCGGGCACTGAGCCTTGCATATTTGATATTTTTTCTAACTTTTTGAACATAGAAATTTGGGGTTCTACCCCAATACCAGATTTTATCAGTAGAGCTGAAGCATATTCATCTGCCTCATATTCGTCCCTTCTTGATAGCTTGGCCATTAATAAATTTCCAATAATTCCAGCAATAAAACCTCCCAAACCAGGAACTAAACGCGAAAGTACAGCACCTAGAGCAGCCCGAACAGCATTTTGTCCAGAAAAATCGATCATCCTTCTTCTAATATGACCCAATGCTACATGCCCTAATTCATGAGCCACTACGGAAGCAATTTCATCAACTGTAATTTCGCCATTTTGATATTTTTTGTAAAAGCCCCGTGTAATAAAGATTCTACCGTCAGGCGCTGCTAAACCATTTATTGGTTCTGTTTCAAAAATATTCAATCGGATTTTCTCAACCTCAAGAACATTTGCGAACTTGATCATTATTTTATCTAGATTTGGATCCAGCAAGGGGTTCGACTGCTTAGATAGTTGCCTTTTCAACGACCAAGCGGAAAATTGAAACATGACTACTCCATATAGCCCTGCTAAAACTATTGGAATTATAACAGTAGACATGTGAAAAATAACCTAAAATTCTTCAACGAGCTAATTCTTTCATTCCCTGCTCTAAGCCCTCTAGGGTCATGGGTACCATCTTATTTTCAAATATTTCTTTAATCATCTCTATCGACTGAGTATAACCCCAAAGATTTTGTTTTACTGGATTTATCCAAAGATTGTTTGGCCATTGAGACCGAATTCTGTTCAACCAAATTTGACCAGCCTCAGCATTGTAATGTTCATTAGCGCCGCCGGGAAAAGCTATTTCATACGGCGACATTGAAGCATCTCCAACGCATATGCATTTATAGTCATTTCCATACGTTCGAATTATTTCGTCTGTTGGAATTTGCTCTGCCCATCTTCTTCGGTTGTCTCTCCATACGCCTTCGTAAATGCAGTTGTGAAAATAAAAATATTCTAAATGCTTAAATTCACTTCGTGCAGCAGAAAAAAGTTCCTCCACTAATTTTATATAGGGATCCATAGAGCCACCTACATCTAAAAAAAGAAGAACTTTCACAGCATTTCTTCGCTCGGGACGTGTTTTTACATCTAAGTAACCATTTTCTGCAGTTGATTGAATTGTTTTATCAATATCCAACTCTTCTTCTGCTCCGTCTCTTGCCCATTTTCGCAGCCTTTTTAGGGCTACCTTAATATTGCGTGTACCTATTTCGATAGTATCATCTAGATTTTTAAAGTTACGCTTATCCCAAACTTTGACAGCTTTTTTGTGGCGACTTTCGTTTTGTCCTATTCTTATACCCTCTGGATTGTACCCATATGCACCGAAGGGACTTGTTCCGGCGGTTCCTATCCATTTATTACCACCTTGATGCCTTGATTTTTGTTCTTCCAGACGTTTTTTTAACGTCTCCATTAACTTTTCAAACCCACCTAGAGAATTGATTTCTTCCATTTCTTGTTTGCTTAAGTGTTTTTCGGCCAATTTCATCAACCAGTCTTGAGGTAACTCTTTAATATTGATTATGTCTTGTAGAGAAATCTCTTCTAGGCCGTTAAATGTATAAGAAAAAGCCCTATCAAATCGGTCAAGGTGCCTTTCGTCTTTTACCATAATCGTACGACTCAAAATATAGAAATTTTCAATTTCGTAAGTAGCTAAGTTTTTACTTAATGCCTCTAAAAAGGTCAGATATTCTCTTAAACTAACAGGAACACCGGATTTACGCAGATTTTCAAAAAATTGAATAAACATTTAATTACAGAAAATTACGGTGTACAATTAAAGTTAAAATTAATGTAATTAAAGCAAAGGCAATAGCGTAACCGGCTGCGTAAAAAGCTACGTCCAAAATAGCCCCCTTTCTTTTTTTTGCGGTCCTGCCACCTATAAAAGCGCCAAATATTGCTGCTATAAGATACATTTAAACTCCTAATTTTTCAACAAAGTTAATGTTGATTTCGGGCTAAGAAAGCGAGTCGCTCGAATAGCTGCACGTCTTGTTCATTTTTTAGCAATGCACCGTGTAATTTGGGTAATGCCGATGAGGTCTCGCGTCGTAAATCTTCTGGTTTTAGATCTTCGGAAAGCAAAAGCTTTAACCAATCGAGGACCTCAGAAGTTGAAGGCTTTTTCTTTAACCCAGTTTGTTCTCTGATTTCAAAAAACTGGGATAAGGCTGTTGAAAGCAGATCGTCTTTAATTTTAGGGTAGTGAACCTTTACAATTTTTTGCAATGTTTCTTGATCAGGAAATTTAATGTAGTGAAAAAAACATCTTCGCAAGAAAGCATCGGGAAGTTCTTTTTCGTTGTTTGAAGTAATAATGACAACTGGTCTGTGTTTAGCGGCGATGGTTTTTCCTGTTTCATAAACATAGAACGACATTTTATCTAGTTCCTGCAGTAAGTCGTTTGGAAATTCTATGTCGGCTTTATCTATTTCGTCTATCAACAAGACGACTTTTTTGTTGCTTTCAAAAGCCTCCCAGAGTTTTCCTTTCCGAATATAATTTGAGATTTCATTAACTCTTTGGTCACCCAATTGACTATCACGTAAACGTGATACGGCATCATATTCGTATAAGCCTTGTTGTGCTTTAGTAGTAGATTTTATATTCCACTCTAGCATATCTAAATCTAATCCTAGCGCTACTTGCTTTGCTAGTTCTGTTTTCCCTGTTCCGGGTTCGCCCTTTATTAACAAGGGGCGCTCCAGGGTCACTGCAGCATTTACTGCGACCGTTAAATCTTCAGTGGCAATATAGTCTTTGGTACCATTAAATTTCATCGGGAGCCTCTTTTTATTAATTTAATACAAATACCTAAATAATATAAATGCTTCAATCTTTTGATTTGGCTAGTGACAAATTACCTTGGGTAGTTTACCTGAGGCCCAAGGGGATGAAGCGATGAATATAAAAAGAGGCTTGCATGTCCAAATTTGAAACGCTTGAGGGGAGGGTGAATATGAAGCCTGAAGTTTTTCTTCCAGATGACTATAGACCGGCTGAAAACGAGCCATTTATGAACGATCGTCAACTGGAGTATTTTAAACGTAAGTTATTAATTTGGAAGGCAGATTTATTGTCTGACAGCAAGGAGACTATTGAGGGTCTTCAGGACAGTACTCGCAATATACCTGACATAGCGGACAGGGCGAGCGAAGAAACAGACCGTGCTTTAGAGCTTCGAACAAGAGACCGACAAAGAAAATTAGTTGCAAAAATTGATTCTGCTTTAAGGAGGATTGATGAGGGTGAGTATGGCTATTGTGAGAAAACAGGTGATCCTATTTCGCTCAGGAGATTAGATGCGAGACCAATTGCCACAATGACTCTAGAGGCTCAAGAAAAACACGAGCGCAAAGAAAAGGTTCATCGGGACGATTAACTTTGCAATGACTCGGGTTTTATTACTGATGAATTGTAGTTAGGACGAGCATAATGCCTTGTTGAAAATTGCAGTAATTGGGGCTGGAGTGTCTGGTTTGAGCGTAGCGAGCCTTTTATCTAAGGCTGGCTACAATATAACTGTATTTGAGAAAAGTGACGCAATTAGTGAAATAGGTGCCGGAGTACAAATTTCGCCAAATGGTTTCTGTGTATTGAAAGAAATGGGTGTTTCTGAAAGGGCTCTACAAAACTCTATTTGCAACAACTCAATAGCGATTTGTGACTATCAGAAGGGCAAAAGATTACTTCAATTTGAGCAACGCTCTGCTTTAGGAAATAAAAACTTTCGGCTTATGCACAGAGCAGATCTTATTGATATTCTATTGGAGGCTGCAGAAAGTAACAAAGTCAGCATAAAATTAGGTTGCTCTGCCGATGCCAGTTTGCTCAGCGATCAATACTCTATTGTAATTGCGGCTGATGGCGTTCATTCAAAAACTAGAAACTTTCTAAATCCAAGCCAAAGAAAAAATAGTGACGTTGGTTACTTTGCCTGGCGCGCCATTGTTCCCAATACTATTAATCATCATGATGGGGTTAGGGTAACGGTAGCGCCAAATAAACACGTAGTATCTTATCCTATCAGGGATAGAAAAAAATTAAATCTTGTATTGATCCAAGAGTGCAAAAACGAGGGAGTTTTTGAGTGGAGTTTGGAGGAGAGCCCAGATCAAGTTAGAAGAATATTTTCTGATTTTGGGGGAGATTTGGGGGAGGCTTTTTGCGAAATAAAAAAAGTAAATAGATGGGGGTTAAGCTCTCACAATATTCCAACGAATTGGGGTAAAGATAATATTGTTTTAATTGGGGACGCATTGCATCCAATGCTACCATTTTTGGCGCAAGGGGCCAACTTTGCACTAGAAGATGCATTCGTTTTAGCGAAGTTAATCGATTTGTATACTATGGAAGAGGTTACTGATAAATATGTTCAGATCAGAAAGCCGCGTTTATTACGTTTAATGAAACAGATCAAAAAAAATGCATGGAATTTTCATTTAAAGCGCGGATTTTTTAGGGCATGCGCGCATCGTGGATTGGTTTTGTTAGATAAAACTTTGCCACAGTCTGCTGAGCGCCCATTTCGTTGGTTGTATAGTCACGATATTACAAAATTAAACATTTAATTTGATCCAAATAGGTACATGATCAGAAGGTTTTTCACGCCCTCGGATATCACTGTCTATCTTACAATCAGTCAAAAGGTCTGAGCAGTTGGGAGACAAAAGAAAATGGTCAATTCTGATTCCATCGTTTTTAATCCAAGCACCCGCTTGATAATCCCAGAAGCTGTAATGACCTGGGCCATCATTACATGCCCTGAATGCATCTAAAAACCCCAAATTAAGTATTTTTCTAAACTTAGATCGACTTTCTAATTTAAAAAGGGCGTCATTCACCCAGTTTTTTGGTGATGCAGCATCTTCTGCTTGAGGAATAATATTGAAATCTCCTGCCATTAAAGAGGGTTTTTCAGAACTAATCAGTTCTTTTGCTCTATGATAAAGTCTATCCATCCATTCTAATTTGTATTCAAATTTTTGACCTGGAAGAGGGTTGCCATTTGGAAGGTATAAGCAACAGATTTTTATTTCATGGGGAAAGCAAATTGTTGCTTCTATCCATCTTGCTTGCTCATCATTTTTATCCCCTGGTAGTCCACGTTCAATTTCTCGTAGTGGATATTTTGATAATATAGCAACGCCATTAAAAGACTTCTGCCCGTGCGTTTCAACATTATATCCTAAGTCTTCAAAAATCTTGCTAGGGAAATCTTCATCTACTGATTTAATCTCTTGGAGTAGTGCTACATCTGGTTTGGTTTCCTTTAACCATTCAAGCAAAGCAGGTGTCCTAGCTTTAATGCCATTAATGTTGAAGCTTGCTATTTTCATGAATTTTTAAATTGAAAAACTTGTGCCACATCCGCAAGATGAGCTCGCATTGGGATTATCTACAATAAAACGGGCTCCAATTAATTCATCGGAAAAGTCTATTGTGGCATTACTAAGAAAGGGTAGTGACGTGCTATCGATGAAAACTTTATTGCCTTCCTTTTCCAATATGAGGTCATCTTTATGTTTTATATCTAAATCTATGTTGTATTGAAAACCAGAACACCCTCCACCTTCAACGGCGACACGAAGCCCTTTGTTTGAAGTAACTGGAATGATTTCGGCTAACCTTTCAAAAGCACGATCGGTAACTTTTGGGGGAAGTTGCATTTTTATCTCCACTTCGCAAAACATAGATAGCAATAAAGAACACTTATATTTATATAGTGACCAAAGAAACAGTAAACAAGGAAATATCTATTATGCTTGCTCGATTCGCTGCCGATCCAAGCTTTGCAAAAAATAAAACAAATTATAGATATTTTAACGAAGATGAAAGTAATTTTCGCTCATGCTATCAGAGAGATAAAGACCGTATTTTACATTGTTCGGCTTTCAGAAGGTTAAAGCATAAAACACAGGTTTTTGTGGAACATGAGGGTGATTATTTTCGTACTCGTTTGACGCATACTCTAGAAGTTGCACAAGTTGCCAGAACTATTAGTACAGCCTTAGACTTAAATTTTGATTTGTCTGAGACAATCGCTCTGGCGCATGATTTGGGCCATGCCCCATTTGGTCATACTGGTGAGGAAGCTTTAGATGAATTGATGAAAGCATATGGTGGATTTGATCATAATGCGCAAGCACTTAGAATCGTTACGAAACTGGAGCAACATTATGCAGATTTTGATGGACTTAATCTTACCTGGGACACTTTAGAGGGGATTGCGAAGCATAATGGTCCGGTAGAAAACCCTATCCCATATGCACTTAAAAATTATAATTCTGTTCAGAGCCTTAATTTAGAAAGCTTTGCAAGTGCAGAAGCGCAAGTAGCGGCTATTTCAGATGATATCGCTTACAACAGCCATGATCTGCACGATGGTTTGAGGGCTAAGCTATTTACTGATGATGATTTGAAGCAATTGCCATTACTTAATCAATGTTATGCTGCTGTTGATAAGATTTACCCAAATTTAGACCAATACCGACGTAGACACGAAGCCCTACGGCGTTTTTTTGGAATGCTTGTTGAGGATGTAATTTCTAAATCAAAAGATATTATTCTAGAGCTTTCACCTAAATCTATAGACGATATCCGGAATGCAGGCAAATCCGTTATCCAATTTTCAGATGAAGTTTTTCTAGCATTAAAAGAAATAAAATCATTTTTGTTCAATAATATGTACCGTTCTCCTAAAGTTGTTGAGATGCGAAAAATTGTAACAATTAAATTGCAAAACCTATTTAAAAAATATTTTGATGATCCAAGCTTTTTACCTTCAGACTGGAAGCTGAAATCAGATTTTACCACTAGCGAAACAGATTTAGCGAGAATGGTGGCCGATTACATTTCTGGTATGACTGATCGTTATGCTTTAAATCAGTATAGTAAGTTGTTTGAAGTGGATAATCTCTAAAAAATCAAAATTTAGATAGTGAGCTGATTTAATGTAGCTTGATCTTGACGTAGCTGCAGACCCTGCTAAACCGCAAAAAAAGGATTAAAAGGCTTATGGACCTATTTTTTACGGTAAGACAGAATGTCCTGAGTGAATTAGACAGTATGGTTGCCGCCGGAGAACTTCCATCCGATCTTGATATGACTGGTGTAACTGTTGAGCCCCCCAGAGACCCTTTGCATGGCGATATGGCTACAAATGCAGCAATGGTTTTAGCAAAAGCAGCAAAAAAAAACCCAAGGGAAATTGCAGAAAAGTTGGCAAAGCGGCTGGGTTCTTTGGACATTGTTGATAGTTCAGAAGTTGCAGGTCCTGGATTTTTAAATCTTAGGATCAACGTGAAGGTCTGGCAATCAATCTTTAGTAAAGTCTTAGAGTTGGGCAATTCTTATGGCCGAACGGGGCTTGGTAGCAATTCACGGGTCAATGTTGAATTTGTCTCAGCTAACCCAACTGGGCCACTGCACGTCGGGCACACTCGGGGTGCAGTATTCGGAGATGCGCTCTCACGATTGCTAAGTTTTGCTGGATACGATGTTACGCGGGAATATTACATTAATGACGGTGGGTCCCAGGTCGATACACTCGCCAGGTCGGTCTATCTAAGATATCTAGAGGCTCATGGTAAGGATGTTGCTTTTGAAGACGTCACATATCCCGGTGATTATCTTATCCCTGTAGGACAAGCGCTTAAAGATAAAGTAGGTTCTGAGTATATCGATAAAGCTGAACATTATTGGCTGGATGATGTGCGTCAATTTGCAACTGATGCGATGATGAGCCTAATAAAAGAAGATCTCGCTTTACTAGGTATAAAGATGGATAACTTTTTTTCAGAAAAGTCCCTTTATGGTGTTGGAAAAATTGAAGAAGCAATTGAAAATCTTAAAAGTAAAAATTTAATTTATGAAGGCGTTCTGGACCCACCCAAAGGAAAAAAGGTCGAAGATTGGGAACCCAGGGTTCAAACTTTATTTAAATCAACGCTTCATGGTGATGATGTTGATCGACCTATTAAGAAGTCTGACGGAGCTTGGACATATTTTGCCCCAGACATTGCCTACCACTTCGATAAAGTAGATCGTAAATTTGATCAGCTTATCGATGTTTTTGGTGCGGATCATGGTGGCTATGTAAAGCGTATGAAGGCTGCTGTTTCTGCACTTTCAAATGATGAAGTTAAATTTGATATAAAATTAACTCAGTTAGTAAAATTATTTAAAAATGGAGAGCCTTTTAAAATGTCAAAAAGGGCGGGAACATTTGTAACTTTGCGCGATCTTGTTGATCAAGTTGGCTCTGACGTTACCCGATTTGTTATGCTGACAAGAAAAAATGATGCGCCGTTGGATTTTGATTTTGATAAGGTTCTTGAGCAAAGTAGAGATAATCCAGTTTATTATGTTCAGTATGCTAGTGCTAGGATACACAGTGTGTTTAGAAAAGCGGATGAAGCCGGAATTACCTTTGACAAGAAACTGGCTATGAATGAACAATTTGAAACAGTAATTCACGAAGCAGAGATTAAAATTGCAAAAAAGCTAGCTGAATGGCCTAGACTCGTTGAAATCGCCGCTAAGACTAATGAGCCCCATCGTATTGCTTTTTACCTTTATGAGTTGGCAGGTGATTTTCACAGTTTATGGAATAAAGGAAATGAAATCAGCGAACTTAGATTTATCCAAGAAGAGCATCATAGGGCAAGTTGCATAAAAATGGCTATGATTTCTGCTGTTTTGGTTGTTATTTCGTCAGGGCTTGATATTCTAGGTGTAGAGCCGGCAACACACATGAATTAAAAAAATAACTGCTGGTCGAGGCGATATACTAGAGTTTTCTCTGGAGGCAGTATGTTAGAAGTTAAGGAAACAGCCCGAGAGGGCGAGGAAAAGCAATATAATTTTAATGTGGTTTTTTATTGGGTGGGTGCTGCTTTATCACTGTCCCTTTTAATGGGAGCTATTGGTTGGAGTTATCAATTAATTGTTAGAGATATTAATCAAATTCCAATAGTGAGAGCTCAACTAGGCCCACTGAGAGTGGCTCCAGATGATCCTGGAGGTCTAACCGCTGCTAACCAAGGACTGTCAGTTACGCAACTAGCAGTAAATGAGCGGCCTCTCTTGTCAGATGAAATATTTCTTGCTCCCGCTGCAGAGGTTTTAAGTGAAGAAAACGTAACCTTGCAGATTTCTGAGGAGAAGAGCACAATAACGAACAAAGAAAAATTTGATACTCTAGAAGTGAGCACTGCGAACAGCATAGAATTAAAGGTTCTGCCAGAGCAAACTGCTACAGGCGTTGCCTCAAGTAGTGAGGCTATTCTATCAACAGCAGCATTTTCTCCAAAAAAGTTAGAAATAGACAACGCAGTTTCACTAGCCCTTTCACTAACAAATGGGGCGGATTCTTCCTTTAATTCTTTAAGGCCTAAAATTCGCCCTGTTATTTTAAATCAAATTCAAACATTGAACATTGTTCAATCAGCGACAAATGAATTAGTTGCGACCCTACCTATTGGAAGTGCAGTAGTGCAGCTCGGTGCCTTTGAAAGCAAGAACTTAGCTCAGATTGAATGGCAACGCTTGGAAGCACTTCTTGGACCTGTTTTAACCTCTAAAAAGATGTTGGTTCAAAAAGCAGAAAGCGGCGGTAAAGTATTTTATCGTTTGCGAGCGGTCGGTTTTGATGATCTTTCAGATGCCAGACAATTTTGTTCTGCCGTTAATGATAAAGCAGGATGTATTCCCGTCGTGACACGTTGAATGGTATCGAAATTTGTTAAAAGCTCTGTTGTTTTTGGCTGTGCAGGGACATCGCTTACTAACTCAGAATTTGACTTCTTTCGAGCAAATTTACCTTTTGGATTTATTCTTTTTTCACGAAATATAGCTAATTTTGATCAAGTAAAAGAGTTATGTCTATCACTTAGAAAGTCTGTTGGATGGAATGCTCCAATATTGATTGATCAGGAAGGGGGAAGAGTACAGCGAATAAAGCCACCCTTAGCAAAAGATAGGTTGCCACCACTGGATGAGGCTATTAAAGCCGGACGTAATGCCCCAAATGTGTTTAGAAGCCGTTTTATATCGATAGCTAAAGAATTGCGATCTCTGGGTATAGATACTAATTGTGCGCCAACACTTGATATAGCAAGGCCTAACACACATGCATTTCTGCGTAATAGATGTTATGGTATAAATAAGTCTGATGTAATTTCTCTCGGAAAAGTAGTATATTCAGCTTTAAAATCGAGAGGCGTTTTACCAATAATTAAGCATATGCCAGGTCACGGTCTGTCGTTAGGTGATAGCCACTTGGAGTTACCTATCGTAAAAGCAGAGAAAAATGAACTTTATGACAATGATTTTGAAGTATTTAAAGCTTTTGCTAATGCTGAAATAGCAATGTCTGCACATGTATTGTACGAGACTATAGATCCTAAATTCCCAGCGAGCACTTCAAAAATAGTTATGAAAATTATTCGTGAGGATATAAAATTTTCTGGTCTTTTGATCAGTGATGATATCTCGATGTCAGCTCTTTCTGGTTCCTTGAAAAAACGTACCCTGGACTTATTAGAGGCGGGAAATGATGTGGTCCTCCATTGCAATGGTAACTTATCAGAAATGAAAGAAATTATTGGCTCAGGGGTGAACCCTACAAATTCAACCTTGTTTCGCATGGCTTCAGTTGTTGAAGAAAGAAAAAAGATAGAACATAATAAAGATCAGTTTCTAGAATCGTAAGAGAGTGCGCAGGCCTTATGGTAGTTAATAGTTCAAATTCAGATGGGAGTCTTAGCTTTAATATGGGTTCGTCTGAGTCTATTACTGCGAGTGAATTGATTGTTGATCTTGATGGTTTTGAAGGACCATTAGACCTACTTTTAACCTTATCTCGAACTCAAAAACTGGATTTAATGCAAATATCGATTTTGCAGTTGGCAGAGCAATATCTAGAATTTGTCGAAAAGGCTCGCTCGCTCCGAATAGAGCTTGCGGCAGATTATTTAGTTATGGCTGCTTGGCTGGCTTATTTGAAATCGCGGTTATTACTTCCTCCAGATCCAGACGAAAGTGGACCAACTGGAGAAGAGTTAGCTGCACATCTGGCTTTTCAACTTGAAAGGTTACAAGCCATGAGAGATGTGGCCGCAAAGTTGATGGCACGGGACCAACTTGGACGTGATTTTTTTGCTAGAGGCTTTGAGGAAAAGGTTGAAAAAATTAAACGTATTGACTATGAAGCTTCACTTTTAGACCTTATTCAGGCTTATTCTCGAATAAGGACAAAAGATGAATTTAGGCCATTTGTTATGGATCGCGATGATGTTTATACGCTCGAGCAGGCATTAGAGCGAATGCGAGGATTGATTGGTTATAGTATTGGTTGGATAGATATTTCAACTTTTTTACCTGAGGGGTGGACTTCATCAGTAAGTCGTATTCGTGCAGCTACAGCTTCTACATTCGCGGCGACTTTAGAATTGGCCAAGAGTGGTGATCTTGAATTGCGTCAGCGCGATAGCTTTGGACCGATACAACTAAGATCAAAAGGGTCAGATGGATGATAGAGGAAAAAAAACTTGCCGAGACACTTTTTGAAGCTCCGCCTATTGAGCAACAAGAGCGAATGGTTGAGGCTATTCTTTTTGCTAGCATGGAACCAGTGACCGTTAAGGAAATAATTGGGCGTTTGCCTCATGGTTCTGAACCGGAAATAGCCCTTGAAAACCTGAAAAAAAAATATGAGAGCAGGGGAGTAAACTTAGTCAAAGTTGGTGATTGCTGGGCTCTACGTACAGCAGCAGATCTTGGGTTTTTAATGCAAAAAGAAACAATTGAAGTCAGAAAACTCTCTCGAGCTGCGATTGAGACACTTGCTATAATTGCATATCATCAACCGGTTACTCGAGCAGAAATTGAGGAGATAAGAGGCGTTAGTGTATCTCGAGGAACAATTGATTTGTTAATGGATTTGAATTGGATTAAGCTTGGAAGAAGACGAATGTCTCCTGGCAGACCAGTCACTTTTACTGTTACGCAAAAATTTCTTGACCATTTTGGTCTCGAAAGTGCTCGAGACCTTCCAGGCTTGAAAGAATTGAAATCTGCAGGCCTACTTGAAAGTAGACCTCCTCCGGACTCGCATGAATTAACTGATGAAATGGATGCTGAAAATGATGAAACGCAAACTGAATTATTTGATCAAGACAAGGTTAAATAAAGTGTTTTGATAGTTTAAGCCCTTGGCCTTGATAGTTCGAATTTATATTCTCACCATACAATTCTATTGGTACTTTTTCCATCTTTTCGTAAACTAATCTTCCAACAATTTGCCCATGCTTTAAAGCAAAGGGTGCTTCATGACATCTAACTTCTAATACACCGCGTGAACCTAATCCTCCTGCATTGGCATGACCAAAACCTGGATCAAAGAAGCCTGCGTAGTGAACACGAAATTCTCCCACCATCGCTATATAAGGAGCCATTTCTGCTGCATAAGCAGGTGGAATATGTACTGCTTCTTTACTAACAAGAATATAAAAGGCATCGGGATCAAGTATTATTTGTCCATTTGTGCTATGAACTTCTTGCCAAAAATCCTCGCGTTTATAAGCATTAATTTTATCTAGATCTATAATGCTCGTATGTGGTTTTGCCTGGTAGCCAACCAAAGAACCCTTTTTTGGTTTCAAATCTACTGAAAATCCTAAACCTTGATCAATCTTCGGTTCGCTATCTATTAGTTTTTCTTTTTTGTGAACTTCAATTAACTGTTCGTCAGACAAAATAGATTGTCCATTTCTAAAACGAATTTGGTTTAAGCGCATTCCAGGCCGTACTAAAACTGAAAAAGACCGCGGGCATATTTCAACAAACAATTGCCCTTCATAGCCAGCTGGTATTCTATCGAACTCTGTACCTTTATTTATTATAATTCTGGTTAAAAGGTCTAAACGGCCGGTTGAACTCTTTGCATTAGCCACAGCGCTTAAATTTTTTGTTAATCTCAATCGCTCTAAGATTGGAACTAAATAAACACAGCCTTTTTCTAAAACAGCTCCTTCTGAAATATCTATTTGATGCATTTCAAACTCGTTTAGCCAATCTGATACATTTTTGTCTTTACCAGTTAAAAAAGATGCTCTGACACGCCAAGCTACATTCCCAAGACGTAGGTCAAGACTAGCGGGCTGTATTTGGTTTCTCTCTATCGGTTGAGGGGACTCTATAATTTTTTCAGAAAGTAGTTCACTAATAGCTTGGCTTGGTAACACACCCACCATTGTCGACTCCATAATCAAATAAATAATTGTAAGACTTCACAATTTATTTGGTCGGGCTAGTACAAGACAAGTACCGTCCTAAGTCATTGTATAAACTGTTATTTTTAACAATCAACAACATTTTTGTACTACTATTTGAACTGTTACTCTGGATATTGTCTTATTGCTGTAGCCGTCGCAAATGTTTTCCCACTAAATCCTTTTTTGTCTTTAGCTTTCGCTGTCCATTGATATCTATGTTTTCTGTTTGGAGGACACGGACTTTTATATTTGAAACTATTTTTAGCAACCTTTCCATCTTTTGAAATTTCAATCCAACCTCCACCATGATTGAAACTTGGTACATTCAAGTCCTTCATACGAAAATCAATTCCCGCTGTTCCTTTTGGCAAGCCAGACACTTTAAATATTGGATTAGATACAAGATTAGGGCGACCGGTATTGCAAAGCTTGAGTCCTTCCCAAGAGAATTCGATTTTGAAATCTCCGGCCTGTGAAACATTACAGGTTCCAATCAATAGAAGAAAAGCAAAAATGAAACGAAACATAATTATCCTATTTTATTTCAATATCTTGGCAAAACTATACTTAGAAATTAAAATTAACAAAGAAAAACTATCTGCGTAATTTGCACTATGAGGGCTAAAAGCAGCGAATTTTTCGCTATTATTTGTAGGGAACTGTCGGGAATGAGCAATCGACAAAATTTAAATTTTTAATATGTACCTTATTTTTATTGTCGATTTGTGTTGATCGACAACTGACATTTTGGTCGGGCTAGCAGGACTTGAACCTGCGACCTTCCGTCCCCCAGACGGACGCGCTACCAGGCTGCGCCATAGCCCGAC
>NZGN01000023.1:0-12035 GCA_002691045.1 Marinovum sp. | reverse complement strand
CGAATGTATTAGATTTGGGATGTGGATGGAAAAGTATATTGATAAAGATACTCCACTAGATATTTCGTGTTATTTTGTGGACTGTTCAGATATAACAATCAGCTCAATCAAATTACACTATCTAAATCTTCTCCGGATTGTGCGTTATAATGGAAAATATTCTGAGATGGTCGAACACTTTAATGGAAAAGGAAAAATGATATATGATTCTTCAGTGCTTTTGACAACAAGCGATGCGCATACCTTAACCAATGGACCAACAATGTATCTCGCAAAAGACGTTTTAAAAATTGCCCGATTCTTGTTGCAAAAAAGTAATGTCCCAAATGCAGCTATAGATGATGTTTACAAAGACTTGGATTATAACCGAAAAATAACTAAGGAAATAGAAAAGATTGAAAAACAAATGGCGCCTACAAGTGAAGGTAGCTCTGCGACAAAAAAAACGGATAAAAAGTGTGACAGAGAATCAAATCGAAGTGACCAAAATGAAACTCGATTAAATCGTCAGATTCAACAGCTACATGCTTCACTCAAGACAGCTAAGTTGCATGACATGTTTGTCCCAAATACAAGAGAACACATAGCTTATTGGACATCACGTAAAGAAGTAGGACATGAAATACCATTTGCAGCAAATATTAGCGAAGAAGAAACTCGAGATATAATGAATCTACGAGATACTGATGATATATGGAAGTTATTATTGCTAATGGGAATAGGTGTATTAGAAAACAGCATGAGCGTGGAATATACTGAGAAAATGAAGACACTTGCTTCAGCACAAAAGCTTTACTTGTTGATAGCCGGCGATGACTACATTTATGGAACAAATTATCAATTTGGTCATGTTTACATTGGTAAAGACTTGGATGATATGACTCAAGATAAAATCATTCAAGCAGTAGGGCGTGTGGGACGCGAAGTTGATGCTAAACAATACACTGTCAGGGTTAGACATAATGATATTGGTCAGCGACTGTTTTCAAAAGTCGATGACAAAATAGAGGTGAAAAATATGTGTAGATTATTTAACGCAGACGCAACACCAAGTGAAGAGTAGATTCCTTTTGAATATTATAATCAGCAAGTGTTTTATTATCTTCTAATTGCTTTCCTGCAAATATTAGGCGCTGCTGGTCTGGAGGAATACCTTCCTTATCTTGAATCTTTCTTTTTACTACTTCAATATTGTCCGAACTTTCCACTTCCAAAGTGATAGTCTTGCCAGTAAGAGTCTTTACAAAAACTTGCATTTATCTATTAGAATAACAAGAGATTTATATTGTTATTCAAATAATTATAAGAATGTCATTGTATAATACAACAAATGGACGTTACCGTGACCTGCCCACATTGTCACCAATTGGTTTATATAAGCAATAAACGTAGTCAACTAAGTTTACAAATACATGGTATATTAGTACATAACGGTGAGCCACTCACTAAACCAATCACACAGTCATGTTATGATTACTTAAAAGAGGAAGGAAAAATTATAGGGTGTGGTAAACCTTTTATTTTAGTCAGGAAATCTAGCGTCCAATATGAAGCTAGAGTGTATCCTATTGATTCTAAAAAAAGCTATATAGGCTTTGATGAATCACCTAAAGAACGAATTAGGTCTGAGACAATTTAACAAATAAAGGCGAAAAAAATCGTTGTAATATATATCAATAATGGAAGCAGCTGTTGAAACTGTGAGCGAAAATGCAAAAAAGAAATATACTCAAACAGCTTCAATTCTCTACAGTGAGCGCGTTTATAGTCCTGAAGCTATACTGTCTGCTTGGTTAAATCTTAGTTGTTTTATGTTAGCCAATTCACTTATCTTTTACCACATGACGCGAGTTAAATCGTTACAAATCGATGGTCGAATAGCAGGAATAATAGCTATCCTTTTAATGACAATTAGTACGGGATATACTGTTTCAGCCATTGGACCCTATTATAAGCGTATCAGTGAAGTAATTAAGCAATGCTTACAGGATGAACGGTGCAATGATGACCAGGCAAAACGCCTTAAATTAACTTTTTATCAGTATATGGCTTTGGGAATCTTCACATCAGCCATAAACTTAGGAATCACGTTTTATATAGGAAAAAAGACGTTAAAGTTTTTTAGATAACTTTGACTTAAATCTCTTTCTGGATGTAGTTTCCTACAAATCCTCCTACAGCAGAGCCTACCTCACGGCCCACATTCTCTCCTGCACTTCCATCAATCTCTTGTCCTACATACGCACCTACATCACCTCCTACTTCGCTACCTACGTCTTTCCCCAGACCATCAAACGGGTTATCACCACCAATGTTCATTATGATATATATAAAGAAAGTTATCCTTATATATGATCTAAGTATAGAGTATGAGACCAATGCCACAAACAAATATTGAAGAATCAAAGGCTATAGTATTTGAAACATTGACAGAAAATGGCAAATATTTGCAGGTTAATATGAAAAGTAAAAGTTCAAATATCTATGTCACCTTTAGTAAGGAGAAGACAGCTGTTTATAAAACTTTATTAACCGTTATACTAAGTCCTCTTAATTACTGGGTTGGAAGAGTTGACTCTCCTTTTCTTGAAAAAGATAAACGTCGTCAACCCAATTCTATGCTTGTAAATCACAGAACTAACCGCTACATGTATCTAGGTAGTCAAGTTTATGCATTTAGAATAGATGATGTAATTGATAAGTTTGTCTCGCCGGAAGGGGGAAACAAAATCCCTTTTGCGATAGCATTTGGAAAAGAGTATATTTATTTTTTAACAACCAGAACTTGTGTTAAATATTCAGTAATTTTAAAGTTAGATGAAACTGTAACTCCTGAAGTTTTTAAGAGAAAAATAGATGGAATACGTCGTAAGAATGCCTTAGATATTTACAAAGAGTATTATGATAAACTCTATTCAGGAGAATGGGAGGTAGAAAAAATCAATGTTGAGAGTAGGATGTTGTAGAAAATAATACTCGAGAAAGTGTAAGATGGAGGAATGTTGCTGTAAAGTATGTGGAGTTGGAATAGAAGGTTTTAGTTTGTCAATTGATACTAAAACTGGTAAGCTGAGAACTGTATGGAATGAATATTGTAGCTATGGTTGTACCTTAGCATCACTACGATACAAATCAGTTTATATGTAATTAATGACGGTTTCTAAATTACAAGTATTTAATATCGTTTTAATATCAAATGATGTCAAACACGATATATATTTCACAAACTGAAGTTGTTAGTAAGGTTCCAAAATCTCTTATTTGGGAAGATGGAACTTTTATGGTTTCACATGATAAGAGTACGGCATATGCAAGAATGATGAAATTACGTTATGCAATTCATAATGAAACTAATACGATATTCCTTCGTCCAAAAATACAACAAAAGTATTTGTCATTTGAGAGATTATTTAGATTTTATACCAATTCACCAGACTACGATGATAATAGGACCATTAAGGTTGTCAAACTGTGAAATTAGTCCTCCACTGTGTTACCTATAAGAGTATCTACGTCAAGAATTGGCGCTGCATAGTGCTTTTCACGACTAATATGGTGAGCAAAATGTTTCTTTGGAGATACTAAAAAAGGAGAATATTTGATTTTGGTCATTTCAATACAGTGAATAGACATATTTAGTAAGGCTACAATAAACAAGCTCATAATAAATGTTAGTTCGGATGGAGAAGTTACGTATGCACCAGCAGCGAAAGGCGCCATATATGCAAGTAAGTACTCAGTAGTTGAAACTGAATTGCCAATGCTTGGAATAAGAATCTTGTCAAACTTGTGATGAAAATGATGAAATCTATACATTTTACGTGAAGTATGAAATAAGCGATGGGCGCAATAGTAACCAATGTTTTGAACACCCAGAATGGCTAACCACTTACCCGGCTCAAATGTTAGCCAATATATATTTTTATTAATACAAGTTTCATATATCAAGCTATATACTGGGGCAGATACTAGTAAAAGATTTTTCTCTACTTGCTTCTGACCTTTTTCAAATAGTTCTGGACTTTTATCCATTACTAGTTTTTTTGATTTTGCACTGATAGTGTTATCAAATAATTTTCCGATAAGTAATACAAACCCACCAAGAAAAAATCCACTAACAAGAGAGTATATCATTATGTTATGAATACAAAACATTTTTCTTTAACATTTTGTAAAAATTGATTGCTTGAATATCTTCTACCTACATATAATTCTTCAAATGATGACTGGTGATTTACATATTACGAAGGCAATGTATAAAATAAAAGCAATTGCTACCGAGGAAGAGGTCAATAACCCGAGCATTGAGTGGAAAGACGAATATGTCATGGTCACTGATAGATGGATGGTAGGTCCATCACCGTTCTTTATGTTAAAGGTAGGACGTAGCGAAGACAAGAAAGTTACGTATGTGAGACCGATTGAGAAGCACTGCGATGGGGTTTTTGAAGACTTGTTTGACTTTGGTTGTGAATGTTCCGGATTTACAACAGACAGAGTAATTAAGTTTACAGAATAGATTTATGGTGTCTCTGTATTTTCCAAAATAAGTACAATTCATATTGAAGATATTTCGATATGAATATTTTTTTCAATGAAAAAAGTGTATTCAATAATATTTTTAAGTCGGCTTTCAAACAACTTAGTTGCTGTAGGCCAGACCACCCATACCGCTCATTACGCGCAGCACGTTGTAGTTGGTGGCGTACACACGTACCTTAGCGGTGCGGGTACCAGAGACGGTCGCGTTCGACAGAACCAACTGGAGAGTGGCGTTATCGATGCGGCTGAAATTGCAAGAGCCAGACGGCTGGTGCTCCTCCGGGCGCAGGGCGAACGAGTAGACATTGATACCGGTGTCCGGGGTACGGGTGTGGTGCTGGTAGGGCTGCACCAGGTCGAAGTAGGTTCCCTCACGCTCCGAGAAGCGGTCCTGACCGTTAAGCTGAAGCTTGGCCACGACCACCGGGTTCTCACCCCAGCAGTGCATGTCGAGAGCCATCTCCGAAAGCACGAAGGTGCCGGCATCAGACACGGCAGAGTTCTCATCAGAGTTCAGGTTGGCAGCCGGGCCGTTAACCCAGGCGTTACCAGCGGCGTTGACGTCGGCAGCACCGGCATCAGCGAACAGACCATCAGAGTCGATGAAGGCGTTCGCACCACCAGCGACGGCAAGAGGACCACCGAAGGCGTGGATGGCGTTCGGCAGGGCATCAATGGCGTCGGTGTAGTTGAAAGGCTGGGCACCCAGAGCCTTGTACAGGTGGCTACCGCACTCAAGGGAGGCACAGTAGTCGACGTTGGCGTCAGGCTGGACAACCCAGACGAGCTCCTTGCAAGGATGGTTGAAGTTCAGCTTAATCTTGTTGGAGGACGAACCTACAGACTCGTCACCAGTGAACTGAAGCTGCTCAATCAGGTACTCGTGGGGGTTCTGGGCCATACGACGGCGCTCATCAGTATCCAGGAAAACGTAGTCGACGTACAGAGACGCGGCCACGAGGGACTGGTTGTAAGCAGTGGTCACCTTCTGGTTACCGCTAGTGCAGTTCAGGGTGTTCACGGCCCACAGGCACTCATCAATCGGGCGCAGATCAAGGTTAATCTTCACCTCATGGTACTGGAGGGCAATCAGGGGCAGAGCCAGACCGGGGTTACGGCAGAACCAGAACTGGAACGGCACGTACAGAGTGGTCTCGGGCAGAGCGTTACGCGGGGCGCACACCTGGCGGGGAGCGCTGGCGTCACAGGGACCGTCCACGTTGGAGAACGAGGGATCAGTGATGTAGGTCAACTGAGTAGTGTTACCGACCATCTTGTAGTAACCCTTCTCGTTGCAGCACAGAGTCAGCTGGTTCCAGATATGCATCCAGTCACCGTACTGACGGTCGATGCGCTGGCCACCAATCTCGACCTCAACCTGAGAGACGAGCTGCTCACCGGGGAAATCCAACCAGCGGGCGTACACGGCACCGTTGGCACCAGCCATAGCCTGGTTGATCTCGGGGAGAGTCACCTGCAGGTAGGTACGGTAGGCCAAATCACCATTGCGGCTGATAGTGCAAGTCACACGGCGACCGAAATCGGCCTGACCGTTGAACGTCTGCTCAATAGACTCCATAGCGAAGTTAGTATGGCGACGGTAGGTCACCTTCCAGAAGGTAATCTGCGGGTTACCAGTAAGGTACACGTCCTGAGCGCCGTAGGCTACAAGTTGCATAAGTCCACCACCCATGGTTATACTATTGCTAAAGAAAAAAAAACTCAGAATTATAACTTTCAACGATTTTAATGAATGAAATGGTTGAAAAATAACAAAACCTTAGGTTATACTTTGTTAACTTTACTTAAGTCTAGATTATCAGAGAGAAACTGCTTTAAGAATGAATCCAAATACACTTCCTTTGTACCATCATGTCCTTTAGTAAAAATGTATTTATCTTTGCTCTTGCGTACACACCATCCATCCTGTATAGCATTGAAAACAAATACCATTTTTTGTAATTTTAAAAACTCGATTTTGGAATCCGCAGAAATGGGTACTTCTATCTCCATTGTCCACACTTGAGAAACTATTAATCAAAGTGTCACGCACGGTATAAAAAGGAAAGTCTTTTAATATTAAAATGCATGCCTATCTTCAAACCCAAGCCGTCCAAACAGATTACTGTTAATCCTAAGGCCGCTGCTACACTAGATAGTAAACATTCGTCTATGTGTGACAGCTTTGATGATGATGACAGACAAATCCGTCTTCTTAAAAAAGAAAGAAAGATTTTGCGTTCTAAAAGTAAAGAAGAGGTGTCAATTGTTACAAAACAAGAAATTAATGACCGGTTAAAAGAAATCAAAAAACAGGTTGCTTTATTAGAAGAAAGGCGTTCTAATTATTTTCTAGATAATTCAGCTCTAGTCTTTGATTATTTTGAAAGGAAAAAACAAATATCTACTGCTCCTGTTGAAGAGGAAAAAGGCAATTCTAAAGTAGATAGTTTTTTCAAAATTACTAAAGATATCTCTGGAGGTAGTGCAACTGGTGATTCGGCACCATCTGGAGCAAGTGATGTTCAAAAATATTTATCTAATGTAGATGAAAGCTTTCTAGATGTAGGTAACTTTCTTTATCCAACGGATATTTGTAGAAAGTGCAATGAAGGTGAATTAATTCCTGTTGAACATGAAGGAATTATGGTGTGTAATAATTGTTCAGCTCACGTAGCGATGCTTATTGAGAATGAAAAACCGTCTTACAAAGAGCCACCGAAAGAGGTATGTTTTTATGCCTACAAAAGAATAAATCATTTCAGAGAAATCCTAGCTCAGTTTCAGGCCAAAGAAACTACTCAAATACCAGAAGAGGTGCTTGATAATATTAGGCGTCAAATACAAAAAGAGCGAATCACTTTGGCTAATCTCACAAATAAAAAAGCAAAAGAGATTCTTAAAAAGTTGGGATACAACAAATATTACGAGCATATTCCGTTTATTAAAGATAAGCTTGGTATCAGACCTCCTATAATGACTCCTGAACTTGAAGAAACACTATGTAGTTTATTTATGGATATACAAGGTCCATATGCCAAACATTGTCCTGGACATCGTGTTAATTTCCTTAATTACTACTACACAGTTTACAAGTTGTGCGAACTATTAGGAGAAGACCAATTTTTACCTTACTTTCCTATGTTAAAAGATATGGGAAAGCGGGTTGAACAAGATGCTATTTGGAAACAAATATGTGATGATTTACAATGGGAGTTTATTCCGACTTTATAATCAAACTAACAACCAACTTGGTATAGATTCTACAATTTTCTTTGAGAATGAGCCATCACTAGGATAGTGTAATCCAGCGATGACTCGCACATGAGAACACTTGTCTGCAAGATTATAAGCTTCTTCTTTTTTTTCAGGACACTTATTTGATATTAATCTTGCAGTATAATAAGCCTCTAAAGCATGTCCGGATGGGTAAGATGGTGTTAAACCTGAAATAGATGAGTTTGGTGTTATGTTATTATTTACTTGTACTGGTCTAGGTCTATTATAAATGATTTTCAGCCAAATCGTAAGTGCTCCAATTAGAAAAGAACGAAGGAAACTGTGTAATATTTTTCCGCATTCGGGAAACACACGCATAAAAGCCACTTCTACACCATCTTCGTTTGTTTCATGAAACAACATGATTTCCTCATCACTGGAATTATTCATGTGTTGCTGCACAAGCACAGATTCTTTTTCACTATCCGGATAGTTAACTATTGTAGGAAGTATTCTAAAATATCGTTTATGAGAATAAGTAGCACCGATTCCTGAGAAATATAAAAGAGCAATCAATGCAGCAAAGCCAGCTGTTAAATATGGTAAAGCTATTGTCAACATTTATATATATTTGACAATAACAAAGTCGAATATAAACTACATTACTATTCTAGTTGTTTAATACTATATACATATTGAGATATAGAGCAAAACATAACCACAAACCATAAGGAATCAACAAAAGATATGCTGTGTGATTTATTTTAAGAAATTGCTTAAGTGTAAAATAAAGAAAGGTCAAGATAAGAGCAATGTCAAGCAGGGCTAATTTTGGCATTTTCCATCTGAAAAATATAGTTGTCCAGATTAGATTTAGTGCTAACTGAATAATAAAGTAAGTTACTGCTGTACAATATGGATAGCATTTGGGATTTGACCATACTAAGTATAGAGCGATGGCCATGCAGGCATAAAGAATCGGCCATACTACACCAAAAACCCAATCGGGTGGACTAAGTTGAGAGCGTTTCAAATCGTTATACCATTTTTTGTTTTGGACTGACATATGGATATACTTATAGCTATATGTCAGAAGTTATTTTATATTTAGTTGGGGAAACCAACAAGGTTAGCACCAATTCCGAAACCGGCACCAGAGCGGGCAGTCACGGCCATAGAGGGCAGGTAGGTATCCATGATGCTGAAAGTAGCCGCAGCAGTCAGAGCAATCAGTCCAATCTCATCAAGGTTCAAAGCCTTCTTCGGGATAGCGAAAGCAGCAATAGCCACCATCAGACCCTCTACAAGGTACTTAATCGCGCGGCGCACAAGCTCACCAAGGTCCAACATTTTAGCGATCTCCATCGGATTATAAATAATGACAAGAAAAAAATATGATTATCAAATCAAGCACTTAAACCTTTCCTCAATATAAAAAACTATAATGCCAGTATCTAAGAAATCTCAGGGGCCTCCTAAGGGTGCCGTTTTGCCAAAGTTAGCAAATGGTAAGCCTAATCCTAAATATGTAGACTTGCTAAGTGAAGATAAGGCTATTGCTGGACAGAAGTTTGCATGTGTTTCTTTTGTTTCTCCTGAAGGTTTAGTTAAGCAGAGAGAGATTTACTTTTTTGAACAGTTCCTAAAGAACTGGGAACTAACTAAATCGCTTGAAGCATACACCCAGTTTTTGAGTTTCATTAGTTACAAGTATAATTTGAAGTTTGATGACCTGACTGAGGATTTGAAGAGTTTTGTGGAAGACCAAAAGGACGTGTTACGCAGTAAAAGCATCGAAGATGATTACAAGACATTTTTGGATAATAAAGAAGAAGAGCTGGATGCCGAGTTTTCCCAGAATCATGAGTTCCAGACTGCTGTTCGTGGTTTAAAGATTCGAGGATGTTTTCCTACACAGCAGGAAGCTGAATTGCGCTGCAAACATCTACGAGAGGCCGACCCTGACCATGATGTTTATGTGGGCCCTGTGGGAATGTGGATGCCATGGCACCCGGAAGCATACAAGACAGGTCGTGTCGAGTATATGGAGGCTGAGTTGAACCAGCTTATGAGTGAAAAGAAAAAGAATGAGGATAAGGCAAAGCAGGCATTTGATGCTAGGGTACGTGAGGCAAAGGAGAAGGCCATTGAGGATAATATTTCTAAGGCGAAGGAGTCTGGTAATAAGCTTACACAGTCGATTGATGAGGAGGGACAGCTTGTAGGTGTAAAAAATAGCAGTACAATCGAATCTGCATTAAGCGATGGTGCATTAGATGGTTCGGTAGCAACTGCCGACATCAGACGTGAATTGTTTGAAGGTGATAACATTGTACTTGATAAGGATGGTGACCATGGTTTGAGTCGACTTGAGAATCAGGTTTTGTCCCCAAAAAGTAAGAAGTAAATTAAAGTAAATTAACTTTGAGCATGACACTAATTATGAGTTAAAATTGATTAATTTTCTTTCTTCCACTAATATAGGAAAGAAAAGTAATGAGTGAAGTTGTAAACAAACCTACAGGTGTAAGTGCACGTTCTAATCGTTGTGCATATATAGATGCTGAGACAGGTCAATGTAAACGTAAAACTGGTTTAACAGCCAGTAAATGCAGATGTGATAAAGTATTTTGTCCCAAACATAGGTTACCTGAAAAGCATAATTGCTCCTTTGATTTCCGGTCTCATCATTTGGCTGAAATGAATACATTAGTTGGTGATATGAAATGTGTTGCAAGTAAGCTAACTGAAGCCTAGATTATCGTAAGACTTATATTAATAAAAATTGAATAAAAGTTTTTTTACTTATAATAGTAAGTAAAAAATATGTGCGTTGGAATTACCCCTACCGATAATTTAAATATTGAAAATCAAATACATACTTATCGTGTCACTAACAGTCATGCAATCGATTGTTTGAATAGGTTTATTGAGCTAAACCCAAACTGCAGGTTATTTTCATGCAGTTACATTACATCACACTTATTCTATTTTGCTGAACACATTGCTAATGCAGAAGGAAATGAAGAGGATGAGGCTGGTTTAATTTATTGGGCATCATTATTATGGGTGTGGCGAGTTATGCACCTCAACGAAGAGTCAGTTTCACAAACACAAGCTATAATTGAACACGAAATAGCTCGCATAATGAGTGATGCTATTCTTACCGAACTAAGAAATGTCTACAGAATCCAAGTAACATTTCATGGAGATGAATAAACCTACCATTTAGACTTACGCACACTGATTTTAGGTCCACTCTTTTTTCTAGATGCTCCCGGGTCATACACGTCATCATCATCATCACTTCCAATATCTTTTGATATAGCCCAGAACTCTTTTGAACCTAACCTAAAGTCTGGATGTGTTTCAGCTTTGTACCAAAATATTTGGTCTTGTAATTTGTTTGACTTTGCATTATTGTTAATTACTAAACATTCATAGTTTTCTGTACATTGGTCCATTACTTGACAAAATGATTCAAAAGTTGGAAACATACCTGCATAGTTTTCAAAGATTCTTCTTCTATTTGTAATGTAAGGCTCTCTTAAAATAAATACATAGTCAATATTGGTTCTCAAATTGGGAGGGACACCTAATGGATACTGCATCGTGATTACCAACATAATCTTCCAGTGACGTCCATTCATAAACAAAAGACGCATCATCTTATCCTTTGTCCAACTGTTGTCATATAAACAATCATCAAGAATCACGAAAGCTCTTGGGTCTATACTTGAACGCCTATATGTAGTAACTTCTTTTTTTACTTGCTTTAAAACTTGTTTTTGCCTTTTTAAAACATTCTCGATAATTCCACTATTGTACTCATCGTGAATAAACAATTTGGGGACGTGCTCACCATAAAAGCCATTTCCTGCCTCTGTTCCGGAAATTACTGTACCAATCGGAATATCCCTATGATAAAATAATAAATCACGAACTAAAAAACTCTTACCTGTATCACGTCTTCCAATTAAAACTACAACAGGACCTTTGTTCTCATCAGGCTTAAAACTAATATGCCGCATGTCAAACTTTCGGAGTTCTAAAGTCATCTTACCGTTTATTAGGAAAAAAGGAAAGCACTACATACGCAGAAGTATTAGTTAAATAAATCACTTTTTTCTATGATATAGCCTCATATGGGAGAGTTCTTATTTACCTATAGGAAACCTGATAATACTCCTTTGTTTGAAAGTATCAGAGATTTATCATCTTTAGAAGTTTTTGACCAGCAGACTTATTCACCTATTTGTAATAAGTTTTTTGTT
>NZGN01000022.1:0-7998 GCA_002691045.1 Marinovum sp. | reverse complement strand
CAGCTTCAATTGAAACAGTGAAAGCAGTTCCATGTTTGGTACGATTATAATTTGTCATCATCGGCAGGTTTAGCTGATCACATTTTTCGGGTGAGAGGGTTAGACAAACTAAGCCTCTTCCTTTCGATACCATGAAGTTGATTATCTCAGGCGTTACAGAGTCGGCAGCAGATACTAGATCGCCTTCATTTTCCCTATCCTCGTCATCCAGAAGAATAACCATCTTTCCAGATTTAATATCTTTAATTAACTCTTCTGTTGAATTAAATTCCATTAGCTTTCTTATTTATATAAGTAACTTTTATATCTTCACCAAAATTTTCTATCGAATGAACTTTTGTAACAGCATCAAAAATCTTATCAGCTTCATTATCCATCGCTTTAAGGCCTTTGCTACCTAAAATTCTTGGGGCAGTATATACGATGAGCTCATCAAAATACCCTTTTTTGATAAATGCGGAGATTATGCTTTTTCCTCCCTCGACAAGAATACTGGTATACCCTCTTAAAATCAGTTCTTTAAAGAGCTTCTGTAATCCATTTCTCTTATTTGTCTGAATGCAGGTTATTCTGCTGGAATATTTCTCAGGCACCTTAACTTTTTCTGAAGTAACAAAAAAAATATGAGAGAAGTTTTTAAAAATATTTTTTTGAATAAGCCTCCCGAAATTATTACCAACAATTATTTTTGCAGGCTGGATTTTAATTTTTGATTCCGGTCTCGAAGTCAGCCGAGGATTATCTAATCTTAGTGTGTTTGCACCAATTAGTATTGAGCTGTGTTCTTTACGTATGTTTTGTACATCTTGTTTTGAAAGGGCATTACTTATTTGTATACCTCTTTTGGCTTGATAACCAATCATTTGATCTAATGTTTGAGCATATTTAATCGTAATATAAGGCCGTTTAAATTTTTGGTTCACAATAAATACTTTATTTAATTCCTTTGCTTCGTTTGACGCTGCCCCAACTTCAACTTGAATGCCTGCTGCCCTTAATTTATTGATACCTTTTCCATTAATTTTTGGATTTGGATCTTTCATTGAGCATACAACCTTTGCAGCCTGAACACGGATAATTGAATCGGTGCAAGCCGGCGTGTTATTTTTTATTGAGCAGGGCTCAAGGTTTACAAAAAAGCATGAATCTTTAAGGAGCTCTTTTGATTTATCTTTACCAAATTTTGCCTGGCAATCTTTAATTGCATTTACCTCAGCATGATCTTTGCCATATTTTTTATGCCATCCCTCGCCGATGATCTCGCCTTTTTTGGTAATGACACATCCAACCATAGGATTTGGCGCCACTTTTCCCTTACCTTTTTTTGCTAAAGTTAATGTTCGGGAAATGAAGTCTTTCGAACTCATTTTTTGGTGGTTTTAGATCGCTTCTTTTCCTTTGAGAGAGTTGATATCTCTTGAGCAAACTCTTCAATATCTTGGAAATCTCTATAGACAGATGCAAATCTTACGTAAGCGACTTGGTCAACAGACTTTAATGACTTCATTACAATCTCACCCAGCATTCTCGAAGGAATTTCTCTTTCTCCAAGTTGCCGAATCTGCGTTAAAACGTTTCCAAAAACTGCATCGACCTCTTCAGAAGATAAGGGTCTTTTCTCAAGCGCTCTGAGCATTCCAGCTTTAAGTTTTGTGCCATTAAAAGGCTGCCTTTCCCCATCACTTTTTATAATTCTTGGAAGCGCAAGGTCAGCAGTCTCAAAAGTTGTGAACCTAGCCTGACAGAGCTCACATTCTCTTCGCCGCCTTATTTGAGAACCATCGCCAACCAGTCTTGAATCAATAACTTTTGTATCTTGTGCTTGGCAAAACGGACAATGCATTACTTATAAACAGGAAAAGCTGCACAGAGCTCTTCAACTTCTCTTTTAATTTTATTAATCTTTTCACGATTGTCTAAATCAAGAACTACGTCACATATCCAGTTGGAAAGTTGTTCAGTTTGTTTTTCTCCAAAGCCTCTTGTGGTAATGGCTGCAGTTCCCAATCTAATTCCTGAAGTAACGAATGGGGATTGTGGATCATTAGGAACAGTATTTTTATTCACGGTAATATTTGCTTTCCCAAGTGCTGCTTCAGAATCTTTACCAGTAATCTCATGAGATCTTAAGTCCATTAAAACAATATGGTTATCCGTATTTCCTCTAACGACATCGATCCCTCTATCCATAATAGTTTTACACATAACTTTTGCATTTCTTACTACTTGCTGCATGTAGATTTTGAATTCTGGCTCAAGGGCTTCTTTAAAACACACTGCCTTTGCAGCAACAACATGCATTAGCGGACCACCTTGAGATCCAGGAAATACTGCTGAATTAAGCTTTTTTTCAAGATCAGGGTTACTTTTAGCTAAAATTATTCCTGATCTTGGACCTCTAAGGGTTTTATGAGTAGTTGATGTTACTACATCAGCAAATGGCACTGGGGAAGGATAAACTCCAGCTGCTATCAAGCCAGAAACATGTGCCATGTCTACCAAAAAATAAGCCCCAACCTCATTCGCAATATCTGCAAACTTTTCCCAATCAACAATTCCAGAAAATGCTGAAAAGCCAGCAATGATAAGTTTTGGGCTATGTTTTTTTGCCAAATCCCTAACTTGATCATAATCAATATCGTGAGTTTCAGGGTGTAGGCCGTATTGAAAAGCGTTGTAGTTTCTTCCAGAAAAATTAACTTTTGCACCATGAGTAAGGTGACCACCATGATCAAGTGACATCCCAAGGATATTGTCATTAGGTTCGAGCATTGCCAAAAATGCAGCCGCATTTGCGGATGAGCCTGAATGAGGTTGTACGTTTGCATAGTCAGCTTGATAAAGCTCTTTAGCACGTTCAATTGCTAAATGTTCAGCTATATCAACAAATTCACAGCCCCCATAATATCTTTTATCTGGGTAACCTTCGGCATATTTATTAGTAAGCAAAGATCCTTGAGCCTCAAGCACTCGTTTGCTTGCATAATTCTCTGAGGCAATAAGTTCTATATGATCTTCCTGTCGGATTGATTCATCCTGCATTGCTTGCCATAAATCCTCATCATAGCCAGCAATATCTGAGGGATTAGAAAAAATTAAATCAGCATGAGATTTCATCATTACTCCAAAAAATAGGTTTAATTAATTAAGTTATTATTCTAATTTATCTAGGGTCTTTTGTGGGCAAATGCCCTAATTCTTTTAGGATTAATTGCTTTGCAAATCTTGCACTCCAGCGCAAAGCATTCATGGGCTTGGCAAAACTCTCTTCCCCAAAAGATTATCTGTAGATGCAGTTTGTTCCATGATTCTTCAGGAAAGATACGCTTTAGATCTTTTTCAGTTTGAGTGACATTTTTACCGTTAGTAAGCTTCCATCTTTGCGCCAAACGGTGAATGTGTGTATCAACTGGAAAGGCAGGATGACCAAATCCTTGGCTCATAACAACCGATGCTGTTTTGTGCCCAACTCCAGGAAGATTTTCAAGAGCATTTAAGTCCTCTGGCACTTCTCCTTCATAATCTTTTACGAGTATTTTTGATAGAAGTTTTATCGCTTTTGATTTTTTGGGGCCTAAACCGCATGGCTTGATGATACTGTAAATTTTTTTTTCTGAAAGTTTTGACATAGATATAGGATTATCTGCAATACTAAATAAATGAGGTGTAACCTCATTAACCCTTTTATCAGTGCACTGTGCAGACAATAAAACTGCAATTAGTAGCGTGTAAATATCATCATGATTTAAGGGTACAGGTGTTTCTGGATATTGTTTGTTAAGAATGCTGGTTATTAAATTAGCTTTTTGTTTGATTTTCATAAGTTAAATTGGAAGTTTTTGCTGTAAAAATAGAGCTAAATAAATATTCTAAAAACTTGCTGAACACTTTTATTAGGGTATATCATAGCTAAAAGATCCATTTAGGGGGGTATCTTATGGAAAGGTTTTTATTAAGTTTTATATTTGTTTTCTCTTTTGCTCTTCCGGTTTTTGCTCAGGAAAGGGTTATTGAAGAAGTAATAGTTACATCAACCAAGAAAGAGGAGTCCGTTCAAGACTTACCTATTTCAATTCAGGCTTTATCGGGAGACGACCTTGATGAAAGGCAGATCTTTGATGTGCAAAGCTTGTCACAAAATGTACCAGGTTTTGTTCACTCGAAAGCTTTGGGTTCAGGAGCAAGTATTTTCATTAGAGGTTCCGGTCCACAAGGTGTGGGAGCTTCTACTGTAGATTCTGTAGTCTCAACTATTAATGGGCACAGTGTAACTAACTCTATCCTTTCTGATGCTGGTTTTTTAGATCTTGATAGAATTGAGGTGCTTAAAGGGCCGCAAGGTACTCTTAACGGCAGAAATGCAGTTGGCGGCTTGGTTAACTATATCCCTAAGCGTCCCGGAGACGAGTTTGGTGGCTATGCAAAGGTCAGAATAGGTGACTATGATTTAACTCATCTTCAAGCGGCTGTTGATATACCCCTTACAGAAAATTTGAAATCAAGAATTGCTGTTCAATCTTATGAGCGCGGTGGTTGGGTTGATAACGTTAATACAAAAAATGAAGTTGACGATAGAAGTCAGATGGATGTAAGGCTTTCGCTTGACTGGGATATTAACGATACAACACTTCTTGAACTTTCATATCAAGAATCTAATGGTGAAGATAACCGATTTAACATTGGTCAAATTTATTGTGCCAAGGACCCTTTATTGGGCTGTGACCCCTTTAAGTTAGGAACAATGGGTCAAGGAAGTGCTCCTTCAGGATCATTTTCTGGAGCATTTTATTTAATTGCTAATCTGACACCTTCTGCTACGTATGATTTTTATCAAAACTCTTATCAGATTAAGAGCATTGATGAAGTTAATCACAACATTGATCCATACCATGAACAGAAGTATCGTTTTGGACAAATGAAGCTTGTAAAGGAACTCGAGTCAGGATCATTTGAAGCTAAAGTAACTTATGATCAAAGAGATTATTACCATCATCAAGATAACGAATACAACGTTGGTGTAGTTGGTCTCCCTGGATCACTAGGATCGCTTGGCTTGCCTCCAATAACTTATAAAGGTAGCTTTGGATTTACTCCAGGCGATCATATGTCGCAAAGAGGAATGCAACTTTTTGTAGCCAATGGTATGCAGTTAGAATTCTCAGGCGTTGATCAAGAAGTTCTGCAGACTGAAATTACTTATATTTCTGATCTAGATGGACCTGTTAATTACGTAGTTGGTTGGTATGACTATGGTTCAAAATATATGAATAATTATTTGGTACAAAGTGCTGCTATCAACATGATGGGTTCATTTGGTCAGCATCCTTATAATACGCTTGCAATACCAGGCTTTACTGGTGGAGCTACCTTCGATGGGTATGGCGGAGTACCATTTTATACTGCCTTTACACTCGGTGCTTTACCACTAGCTGCAGCTGGTGACATGGCAGGATTTGCACAAGCATTGCAAGGACTATTTGCTTTACCTAAATATGAGAATCCAACAACCATGAGAGGTTTCTTTAGTAATGATCATGGTCGAATTAGCAATACTGCCTTATTAGGTGAAATGTATGTTGATATTTCTGAAGCAACTAAACTTACATTAGGAGTTAGACAAGATGAGTTTACAGTTAGCAATAATCAATTTAGTGATTTAGGTGATCTTGGTGCAGGTACTGCTTTATACAAAAATTCTAGAGCTCTAGGAACTCATCCAGGTGGCTTCGCTAGATATCCTTCTATCAGGAGTGCAGTTACGAGTGATGACACATCCTACAAAATAGCACTGCAGCAATATTTATCAGAAGAGGTGATGGTTTATGCATCATTTACCACTGCTGTTAAGGCTGGCGGAACTAATCCAAATGAGAGAGGAATTGTCGACACTTACGATAAGGAAGAAGTTGAGGTATTTGAGCTTGGAATTAAGGGATCTTTCTTAGATAACAGAATGCTTGCTAGCTTATCATTCTTCTCTACTGATAATGCTGACCAAATTGTTTCCAGCATTACAGATGCGGGTTCAAGAAACGTCAATATTGATTCAACCACTGAAGGTTTTGAAGGTGAAATTGCATATTTAGTTACTGATACTTTAAGACTAGATTTTAATTTCTTAAGTTTAGATAGTGAAGTTGCAAACAATACACTACTAGTGGATCCTCTTAACATTGGTGGCGCAACCACCAGGATTCCAAGTCCACTGACCGGAAACATGGCAGATGTTGTTCCAGGTACCAATGGATTAATGCAAGTTGGTTTTACCGACACAGGACCTATATATAAGTTTGCAGGATATTCGTGTACTATCCCACTCTTTAACCCTCTGGGTGGAATTTTCTGTCCAGACTCAGCAATTACACCTACTGATGTAAGCGGAAATATGATGCCGGGAGCAATGGATTTAAGCTACAACATCGGCTTATCAAAGGACTTCAACACATCAGGCGGCATGTATACACTGAGGTATCAGTACAGCTGGATGGATGAGAGATATTCAGATATTTTCAATAACGAAGCCCTAAAGGTTGATGAAACTGAGTTCACTGACTTAAGCTTAACTTTTACTCCTAATGATGAGAGTTACTACATAGGCTTCTGGGTTAAGAATCTTGATGATGATCGCTCAATTCAGTCCATCTACAAAGCAAGTAACTTACAAGGTGGTGCAAAATTTGCTAACCACAATGATCCTAGGACTATGGGTATTAGTTTTGGAATCAATTTCTAAGCTTACTTAAACTTTTTTAAAGCCCGGTATATCCGGGCTTTTTATTTATATGAAGCGAGTTGAAAAATTTCTAGTCAAACTTAAAGAGCTTTTTTTAGCAGAAAATGCTGAAAATCAAAAAATGCTTGATACATATATTAGATTTGCCGAAGGCAAGGCATCGGATGAAGAATTAGCAAAGGCCAATGATCAGCTTGCTGAAAACTTTAAAAATCTAGGCTTAGGCGTACTTGTCATTTTACCCTTTAGCCCAATTACAATTCCTTATATTTTTAAAAAAGCTCAAGAGTATAAAATAGATATCGTGCCTAAATGGTATAAAGATATTACTAATGAAAACAAGGAAATCAAATAGCTTATTTAGATTTGCAGAGGCTAAGTAGTGGCATATATAATGCCATATTCCAAGGGATTCAAATTAAAGTTTAAAAAGGAGAACAATAATGAAAACAGCTGTAATAGTTGATAGTGTTAGAACAGGCCTTGCTAAATCGCATCGAGGTGGTTTTAACATTACAAGAGCTGATGACATGCTCGCACATATCATCAACAACCTTATGGAGAGAAATTCAAATTTACCAGGTGAAGCGGTTGAAGACGTCATTATGGGTTGCGGTAATCCAGAAGGACCAATGGGTCACAATATTGGAAGAAATGCAGCTGTGCTTTCAAACCTACCGATTACTGTTGGTGGAACAACTGTAAATAGATATTGCTCTTCAGGGCTTCAAACTATTTCAATGGCTGCTAGTCAGGTAATGGCTGGTTGTTATGATACTGTCATCGCAGGTGGAGTAGAGCAGATATCTATGTTGTCCGGAAAACAAAACATGGAAGGATTTGTTAACGAAAAACTTGCTGAGCAAAGTCCTGGTATTTATCATCCTATGGGAATCACTGCTGAAACAGTTGCCAAAAGATATGAAGTTTCAAGAGAATCCCAAGATGAATATGCACTTGAGAGTCAAAAAAGGACTGCAAATGCACAAGAACTAGGTTTATACGATGATGAGATCGTGCCTATGGAAACCAAGATGCTGCTTATCAATAAGGAAACTGGCGACTCAAAAGAAGTTGATTACACGGTTGATAAAGATGAATGCAACAGACCGGATACTACATTAGAGGGCTTATCATCTCTTAAGCCTGTGTTTGATCCAGAAAATGGATCGGTTACTGCAGGAAATTCATCTCAGCTGTCCGATGGCGCTTCAGTTACCCTTGTCATGAGTGAAGAAAAGGCACTTGAACTTGGTTTAAAACCT
>NZGN01000021.1:0-13991 GCA_002691045.1 Marinovum sp. | reverse complement strand
CCGTAATCAAAATAGTTTGATCCTTGAAGTTCATTATATCACAAATTGAGCTAGCGTTTCATCATTTGTAATATCTGAATAAGTTATACCTGCTTCAGATAGTTTTTTAAAAAAATCGTCAAAATGATTGGGGTCTTTGGTTTCAATTCCAATTAGTATTGATCCGAAATTTCGCGCTGATTTTTTCAGATACTCAAATCTTGTGATGTCATCATCGGGTCCTAAAAAGTTCAAAAATTCTTTTAGAGCGCCTGGTCTTTGCGGCATTCTTAGAATTAAATATTTTTTAACGCCCTTAAAACGCTGTGATCTTTCTTTTACCTCTGGTAATCGCTCAAAATCAAAATTTCCACCTGTCGTAATACAGACAACAGATCTACCGCTTATTGATTGTCCTAAATCTTGTAATGCGTCTATTGAAAGAGCGCCGGCTGGTTCAAGAACAATTCCCTCTACATTTAGCATTTCTAACATCGTTATACATACTCTATCTTCTGGGGCTCTCAACACATTGGCTAAGCCAATCGACTTAAGAGTTTCGAAAGGCTTATTTCCAATTTGTCCAACGGCAGCGCCATCCGCAAAGGTGTCAACTTTATCCAGAGCTACAGGTCTACCAGCAATTAATGCAGCCCAAAGTGATGCTCCACCAAGAGGTTCAATTAATGAATACTGGGAATTATTTTCAAAATATTTAAGAACCCCAGCTGAAAGCCCTCCACCGCCAACAGGCATAACAATATGATCAGGACAAAAACCTAGCTGGTCCTCTATTTCAACAGCAACTGAGGCTTGTCCCTCAATAACATCGAAATCATCAAATGGTGATAAAAAATGCCCATCGTTTTTTTTGCAATAATCTTGTGCTGCCTTTAAACAATCGTCAAAATAATCTCCGACTAACTCAATTTGAATTGAGTCACCCCCAAAAATCTCTGTCTTCTGAATTTTTTGTTTTGGAGTAGTTACCGGCATAAAAATAGTACCTTTTACGCCAAAATGCTTGCACATATAAGCAACACCTTGCGCATGGTTTCCAGCGCTGGCTGCAACAAAAAGCTTGTTTTTTTGTTGCTTCCGCATCGAATTGAATGCTCCTCGTAATTTATAAGAACGTACAGGGCTTAAATCTTCACGTTTTAGCCAGATATCAGCACCATAAATTGCAGAGAGGTGCTCATTTTTTTGAAGAGGAGTCCGCTCAAAGACCCCACGCATCGATTTTTCGGCGTCTCTTGCCGCATCTTTGAAGTGTTCCATATCACAGTTTTGCATCAAGTTTCATTATCTTACAAGCGTTCAAAAGATTTATGTAGCCAAGGTTTATCTAGTTTAAATACAAAACATGTGTGCTTGCCCATTAAGATAAAAACGGTTATCGCGCTGTTCTTAAAGATATAAGGTGTCTATTAATGTCCAAACCCAAAAAAGTTGTGTTAGCCTATTCAGGTGGCCTGGATACATCTATTATCCTAAAATGGCTACAAAGTGAGTATGGGTGTGAGGTTGTTACTTTTACTGCCGATCTAGGCCAGGGAGAAGAGCTAGAGCCAGCAAGAAAGAAAGCTGAACTTCTTGGTATCAAGCCTCAAAATATTTTTATAGAAGATGTTCGCGAAGAATTTGTAAAAGATTTTATTTTTCCAATGTTTCGTGCCAATGCTGTGTATGAGGGACAATATCTCTTAGGAACCTCCATTGCGAGGCCTTTGATATCCAAGAGATTGGTGGAGATTGCTGCCGAAACTGGCGCAGATGCAATCGCACATGGCGCAACTGGAAAAGGCAATGATCAAGTTAGATTCGAATTATCGGCCTACGCCTTGAATCCAAATATAAAAGTAATCGCTCCTTGGCGTGAATGGAATTTGACTAGTCGAACAAAATTACTCGCTTTTGCAGAAGAAAACCAAATACCAATAGCAAAAGACAAGAGAGGCGAAGCGCCTTTTTCTGTTGATGCAAATTTACTTCATACGTCTTCTGAGGGCAAAGTTCTCGAAGACCCTTCAGAAATGGCACCTGAGTACGTTTTTCAACGTACGGTTAACCCAGAAGATGCACCGGAGCAGCCCGAGATAATTGAGGTGGAATTTGAAAAGGGTGACCCCGTAGCAATTAATGGCAATAATATGTCGCCTGCTGGAATTCTGACATCTTTGAACGATTATGGAAACAAACATGGTATCGGACGGTTAGATTTTGTCGAGAACAGGTTTGTTGGCATGAAATCGCGTGGAATATATGAAACTCCTGGCGGAGAGATATTACTGGAGGCTCATCGAGGGATTGAGCAAATAACTTTGGATAGTGGAGCGGGACATTTAAAGGATAGTCTTATGCCTAAGTACGCGGAATTGATTTATAATGGATTTTGGTACTCTCCGGAGCGCGAGATGCTTCAGGCCGCAATAGACAGCTCACAGGAATTTGTTTCCGGTATAGTCCGTTTAAAACTTTTCAAGGGCTCTGTCCGTACAATTGGAAGGCGGTCAGATGCGTCCCTTTATTCTGAGGCTCATGTTACTTTTGAAGATGATGCGGGAGCTTATGATCAAAAAGACGCTGCAGGTTTCATTCAACTGAATGCACTTAGACTAAAGTTACTAGCGGCTCGAAATGCTCGTCTGAACAAAGATTAATTTTTTGTGCTCAGGTTTATGGTACTGCATCTTTTTTAGATTTTCGTTTTTTCTCTGATACAGATTTAAGTTGACCGCAAGCAGCCATGATGTCCTCGCCTCTTGGTGTTCTAATCGGACTGGCGTAGCCTGCTTTATATATTATATCTGCAAACGATTTTATTTGTTTCCAGTCTGAACGTTCAAAAGGTGCTCCTGGCCATTCATTGAAAGGTATTAGATTAATTTTGGCTGGAATTCCTTTAATTAATTGTACTAATCGACGAGCGTCTTCATCAGAGTCATTAACACCTTTAAGCATGACATATTCGAATGTTATTCGCTCGGAATTGGATACCTTAGGATAAGATTTGAGAGTTTTCAGCAACTGCGCAATATTCCATTTTTTATTTATTGGTACAAGCTTATTTCGAATTTCATCGGTAGTTGCATGAAAAGAGATTGCTAACTGACATCCAATTTCTTCTGCTGTTTTTGAAATTTCTGGCACAACACCAGAGGTCGAAAGCGTAATTCTTCTTCTTGATAAAGAAATACCCTCTGGATCCATTGTAATTTTCATAGCATCACGAACATTTTCGAAATTATAAAGAGGCTCCCCCATACCCATCAACACTACATTTGAAAGCAGCCGGGTTTCATTTTTTGGCAAACCCTGCATTGGCCACTCACCTAAATCATCTCGTGCTACCAATATTTGCCCCACAATTTCACTAGAAGATAAATTTCTAACCAGTCTTTGAGTTCCAGTATGGCAAAAAGAACATGTTAGTGTGCAACCAACTTGAGAACTTATGCAAAGTGTCCCTCTGTTCTCTTCTGGGATATAAACGGTCTCTATCTCATGTCCACCATTGATCCGCATTAAGTATTTACGTGTTCCATCCTCTGAAACATTTTTTGTGATTATTTCTGGGACTGATATTTGAAAACTTTTTTTGAGGGTCTCTCTATAAGGTTTTGCGAGATTGGTCATTTGATCAAAATCGCGGACACCTTTTTCGTAAATCCATTGCCATATTTGACTTACACGCATATTTGCCTGTTTTTCCGGGGTGCCGTTTTCTATTAAAACTTCCCTTAAATCTAAGCGCGTTAGGCCAACTAAATTGGTGGGTCCGTCGGGAGATTTCCTCGGCACAGTTACAAAATTATGTGTTAGCGCTTTTGATGTTTGTGTTGCTTCAGTCAATATACTTCTCAGGACAATTTTGTACTATTTAAAAATTGCAGGGCATTCTATCCAGACTATAGGACTACTTACAGCGTTTTTCAGCATCTTCAATGGCGGCTGTAAAGCCCATTAAAGAAAATGTATCTTGTGTTTTAGTGCCACGGGATGACCTTGCAATCAAAATAGCGCGGCCTCCTTTCTTCATTGCACTAATTAATCTAGTGTCCTCTTCGTTAGAGCGGGCCCATGCCCATTCACCTTCGGTAAAAAGATCGAATTGAATTCCGTCCGTATTATTAATACTGAGGCTCACGTTCGAACCCTCAGCAAATGGATATCCGCCGGTAAATGACACCTGACCATTAATTTTATCATCTGGTCTAAAGTTCACAAATAGAAAGATGGCTCCTCTTTTAACCTTAACAATTCGACCATCTCTAGTATTCTTTGAATCTTCGGGTTTTGACATTACCCAACACTGTTTTGGATTGTCCCCTACAAAAACCCCCCAGTTTTCAAAGACCGCTGCTGGCTCAAAACCTTTTTCTTGTGAGTAGGCATGTGTTGAGAAAGTTATGCCAATAAAGGCGATAATTGATTTTACTGATACTAATAATTTCAAAATTTTCATATCCACCCGCTCCTTTATCATTAACCTCAATCTTTATATAGATTTTTTCTTTATTAAATCATACCCGTAGAAACAGTATATTTGATTGACAGAACTTTAGCCTAAAATATGCTTCAGATTAAACCCCTGAGAAAGTTAAATTATAAATAAAAGGTAAAAAATTTATGAAAACACAAATTATGTGTGAGATATGGCGGGGTTCGTACCTGGAGTCTGTTCATACTGGTACTGCAGTAATTTGTGATAAGAATGGTGAAATAAGCCATCAATGGGGTGATCCAAGTGCACTCATTTTACCTCGAAGTTCTGCAAAGATGTTGCAAGCTCTCCCTCTGATAATATCAGGTGCGGAGGAAAAATTTCGCATTAGAGAAGATTTACTGGCTCTCGCCTGTGCTTCGCATAATGCGGCGGAAATCCATTTATCCAGAGTTCTTGGTTGGCTTTCCCATCTTGAGTTGGATGAAAGTGATCTGCGATGTGGTCCTCAGCCACCAAAAGACCCCCATATAAAAAATCAGATGCGTAAAAAGGGACAATCACCTTGTCAAATTCATAATAATTGTTCTGGGAAACATGCGGGCTTTCTATCTGTGGCGCGCCACTTGAATGCTGGGCCAGAATACACAGATCCAAACCATCCCGTTCAGCTCATGGTTATGGATGTGTTCCAGGAATTAACTCAAAATAAAGTTGATGGGATTGTCATAGATGGGTGCTCAGCCCCTAATCCTGCGATGCCTTTATCCTCTCTTGCTAAGACCATGGCTTGGTTTTCAACCGCACATAATCGGAATGATCGTCTTAGCAAAGCGGCCCTTAAGTTAAGAAATGCTATGATAAATTACCCGGAATTAGTTGCTGGTGAAGGTCGAGCTTGCACAAGCTTAATGAGAGCATGTGATAAAAAGGCAATTCTAAAAACTGGGGCAGAAGGTGTTTTTGTAGCAATTTTACCAGAGTTGGAAAAAGGAATTGCATTGAAAGTTGCTGATGGTGGAAGTAGAGCCTCTGAATGTGCCATTGCTTCGCTACTTGTACAATTAGGTGTTCTTAGTCCTAATCACCCAACGGCATTAGCTTATACAAATTCGCCAATATTGAACTGGCGAAAAATAGAAACTGGTGTAATGAAAGCGAGTAAGTCGTTTTCACTATGTTAGTGTTGTTTAATAAGCCATTTCATGTCCTTTCCCAATTTAGTGATAAAGAAGGCATTGCTGATGAAAGGGAAAACCTATCACATTTTATAGATATAAAAGATGTTTACCCAGCAGGCAGGTTGGATTTGGACAGTGAGGGATTAATGATCTTGACAGATAACGGGAAGTTGCAGTCAAGGATATCTTCTCCTAAATTTAAGGTTGAAAAAACTTACCTTGTCCAGGTTGAAGGTAGTCCAACAGATTTCAGTTTGGATCCCATAAGAAAAGGTCTTGAATTGAAGGATGGCGTTACAAGGCCAGCAAAAGCAAGGTTAATAAATGAACCAAAATGGCTCTGGAATAGAAAACCGCCTATTAGAGTACGCAAATCTATTCCCGATAGTTGGCTTGAATTAAAAATAAAAGAGGGAAAAAATAGGCAGATTAGACGTATGACCGCAAAAATTGGGTTTCCAACGCTTCGGCTTATCCGTACTTCAATAGGTGAATGGAAATTGGGTAATTTGAAACCTGGCGACTATCGTGTGTTATGAATAAAAATTTATTTTGGTAGAGCTTTAAATTATATTGATGAAAACCCATAATCTAACGCATCCAAAATCTGATCTATCTCGGCTTCAGATATTACGAGAGGCGGCGACATTAAGATATTGTTCAGCCCTAGTCGAACCATAGCTCCAGCTTCGTAGGTTTTCTGATGCAGTTTTTTCATTGTATCCATGTCCATGGGAGTTTTTTTATTCGGATCATTGACTACTTCGATAGCGGCCATCAAACCCTGACCTCCTCTGACATCTCCTATGACGTCAAATTTCTTTTTAAGTCCCTGTATGCCTTCATAAAGTTGTTTACCACGGACACTGGCATTATCTTTCGTGCTAATTCTTTGAGTTTCTGATAAACAAGCACAAACAGCTGCCGCACCTACAGGATGAGCAGAGTAGGTATAACCATGGAAAATACCCGCGTCAGCACTTGTAGAGTTTTCAAAAACACTTGCCACTTTTCCACTCATTAGAGCGGCGCCCACAGGGAAATAACCTGATGTAATACCTTTAGCCATGCTCATCATATCTGGTTTTACATTCCAGTGTCTTGCACCTGACCAAGAGCCAGTTCTGCCGAAACCAGTTATGACTTCATCCGAAATCATTAAAATACCGTTCCTTTCACAAACTTCTTGCATAAGGCCCATAAAAGATGCGTCTGGAACAATGACGCCACCTGCTCCCTGAATAGGTTCCATAATGAAGGCAGCAATTGTGTTTTTATCTTGAAAAGCAATTTCGTCCTCGAAGGATTGTACAATATTCAGCGATAATTTTTTGGGATCAGTTTCATTAAATGGATTTCGATAGGTATATGGGCTTGGAAGGTGAAAACACCCTGGCAATAAAGGTTCGTATGCAATTCTGAACCGATTATTACCATTTACAGAGGCGCCCCCAAAATGCGTTCCGTGGTATCCCTTTTTTAGAGATATGAATTTTGTCCGAGTGGGTTCTCCTCGTAGCCTATGATATTGACGAGCCAACCTTAGACATGTTTCAACTGAGTCTGATCCTCCCGATGTGAAAAAAACTCGCTCCATTCCATCAGCCTTAAACATCTCAGTGACCATGTAAGATGCCTCGATGGCAGCTGGGTTGGTTGTTCCTGCAAAACCAGAATAATAGGGCAGATGGTTGAGTTGTTCAGATATGGCTTCTTTAATTGCATCATTTGAGTAGCCCAAATTAACACACCAAAGCCCTCCAACTGCATCGACGGTTGTGTGTCCATCTATATCGCTAATCTGCGATCCATCGGCTTTAGTAATTACCTTAGGTGGGTTATTAATTGAGTCACCCGGAGCTCCCATTGGATGCCATAAGTGTTTTGCATTATTTTCCGTAATGAAATTGTTGTCGCGCATAACTTCCCCCCATTAATTAATTTTAAATTAGTGTTGTTTGAGTGAACTGTCGATTAAATTTTTGTGTAAACTTATCGTTTTATGGACAATAATTGCTGGTGTGTGTAAGCGAATAGTTGATGAGTAAAACTAAAGCAGATCCAAATTATAAAGTAATTGCTGAAAATAGGCGTGCGCGATTTGACTATGCCATAGAAAATGATCTGGAGTGTGGTGTTGTCCTCTTTGGATCTGAAGTTAAATCAATGCGCAATGGTGGTTCAAACATTGCAGAAAGTTATGCCCAAATTGAAAATGGTGAGCTTTGGTTGGTTAATTCATATGTAGCGCCTTACGAACAAGCAAAAAATTGGGGCCATCAAGAGCGGCGAAAGAGGAAAATGCTGGCGAACAAAAAAGAGTTGTCTAGGCTGTGGAATGAAACCCAACGCAAAGGGATGACGCTGGTACCTTTAGTCATGTATTTCAATCATACAGGGAAAGTGAAAATTAAGATAGGGATAGCCAAAGGCAAAAAAATTCATGATAAACGAGCTGATGAGGCAAAACGAGATTGGGGACGACAAAAACAAAGGCTCCTGCGTCAATCTGAATAATATGATAAGCTTGGAGGAAGTTTAGGAATTTTTAGTGTAGTGTAAATGTGTTGACGCTTGCCCTATTCATTATGAGACTGTAGTCAGCTGTAAAAAGATAATGGAAAAATTTGAATGGAAAATGACCCTAAGGTTTTAGTTTCAACTGATTGGCTTTCTAGTCGGTTGTCTGATCCTGAAATTCGAATCTTGGATGCCACTTGGTACCTTCCTAATGTTGATAGAGATGCAAAAGCTGAATATGATCAGTCGCATATTCCCAATGCTAGATTTTTCGATATCGACGATGTTTCCGACCATCGTTCAGATCTACCTCATATGGTGCCACCAGTTGAAAAGTTTATGTCTAAAGTGAGAAAGCTTGGGGTTGGGGACGGGCACCAAATTGTAATTTATGACTCTCACGGTTTGTTTTCGGCGGCTCGAGTTAGGTGGCTATTTAAAGTCATGGGTCAGAAGAATGTGGCTGTCCTTGATGGAGGTCTTCCTAAATGGTTAAGGGAAGGTCGGACAGTTGATAGTTCCCCGCCTTTGATAAGAGATAGACATATGTTCGTAAAGTACCACGATGAAATGGTCAAAGATGTTACCCAAGTTTCATCGGCTTCAAAACTCGGTGACTATGAAATTTTGGATGCACGTTCTGCGGGTAGGTTCAGAGGAGAAGAGCCCGAACCAAGGCCTGGTCTTCGAGCAGGGCACATTCCGGGTTCGAAAAACATTTTTTATGGTGATCTTCTAAACGAAGATGGAACCTTGAAATCTCAAGATGAATTGGTCGAGCATTTCAAAGCCAAAGCTGTAAACTTGGACAAACCAGTGATAACTAGTTGTGGATCAGGTGTTACTGCAGCAATTATAAATCTTGCCCTGGATCGCATTGGGAAAACTGAACATGCGCTCTACGATGGGAGTTGGACTGAGTGGGGAATGTATCCAACTGTGCTAGTAGAAACGGGGGATAACTAATGTTCAATTCTTTACAACAACAGCCTGCGGATAAGATCCTTGCTCTCATGCAAGTTTATAAAGAAGATCCTAGAGAGAATAAAATTGATCTTGGTGTCGGTGTTTATAAAGATGCTTCCGGTCAAACACCAATTATGCAATCAATTAAGCAAGCCGAACATATGTTGTGGGAGACGCAGGATACAAAGTCCTATGTTGGTTTAACAGGCACTCCTGAATTTTCTGAAACGATGATTGACCTAATTTTAGGTGATAAATTTGATAAAAATTTGACTGCTTCAGCGGCAACGCCTGGTGGTACTGGTGCGGTACGACAGGCTTTTGAGTTGGGAAAAATGGCAAACCCTAATTTGCGAGTTTTTGTTTCAGATCCGACTTGGCCTAATCATTTATCAATTCTGAAGTATTTAGGAATTCCCGTTGAGCCTTACCGATATTTTGATGCGAAGACGCGAGCCGTTGACTTTTCATCTATGATGACTGATTTGGAAAACGCAAAAGAAGGCGATCTTATTTTGCTTCATGGTTGCTGCCACAACCCAACAGGTGCCAATCTTAAGGTGCCTGAGTGGGACGCCATCATTGAGCTTTTGCTCAAATCAGGGGCAACACCAATGATTGATATTGCGTATCAAGGTTTTGGCGACGGATTGGAAGAAGACGCTTCCGGTGTAAGAAAGCTTGTGAATAGCGTTCCAGAAACAATAATAGCGGCTAGCTGTTCAAAAAACTTTGGAATTTATCGTGAGCGTACGGGCCTTTTGATAGTAGTGTCTCATGATAAAGATGCCCGCGATTTAAATCAATCCACGCTAGCTTTTCTAAATCGCCAAAACTTTTCATTTCCGCCAGACCACGGGGCACGACTTGTCACAATGGTTTTATCTGACGAAGAACTTAAAAGAAGTTGGATGGAAGAGCTTGAGGCGGTTAGAACGTCAATGCTTTCGTTACGTACACAATTGGCAACTGAATTAGAAAAGTTATCTGGGTCAAATCGTTTTGGTTTTTTGGCTGATCACCGGGGCATGTTTTCAAGACTTGGGGCGTCTCCTGAGCAAGTTAATGAATTAAGAGAAAATCATGCAGTTTATATGGTTGGAGATAGTCGTTTAAATATAGCCGGTCTGAATTCAAAAACAGTGCCGGTACTCGCAAAGGCGATTGTTGACTGCGGCATTTAAATTTTTTAATTTTCGCTAAATAGACTTTTAGCAAGTTCTTCAGCAGCTTTTGTTAAGATATCTTTACGAGCCAAAGCATTTTCTATCGAAATTCTTTGGGTGGGCCCGTGAAACGCAATTGCTGCAGCAAACCGTCCATGATAATCAGTGATCGGTACGGCGATTGCTACCATCCCATCCATAAATTCTTCCTGATCTAAAGCATAACCTTGTTTAGCAATTTGTTTGAGCTCTGATAGTAACGTATCTTCTCTTATATGGGTATTTTTTGTATACGCTTTTAATTCCATCGATGTTATCATCATCTTTCTCTTTTTGGGACTTAAGCTGGCTAAAAAGCACTTACCGCTAGCTGTACAATGGAATGGTACGTTGGTTCCGATTGGTAGTTGAATTCTAAATGCCCAGTCAGTTTCAACTCGGTCTATATAGTTCATTCCAGACGCTTCTGGAACAACGAAGTTTACCGTTTCTTTCACCTTGTTAGCAATATTCAAAAGAATTTGTCGACGTGCTATGTGATCGCGGGAATTGTATAATAAACCCATTCCTAAATCCCTTAATCGACGTGCAGCTTGATAGCGTTTTGTTCGTCCAACTCTTGTAAGAAAACCATTCTCCTCAAGGGTGCTGCATAAACGATGGACGGTTTGTTTAGGTAATTGCAAAACGCCGTTAATTTCGGTGGCTGTCATTGCCTTATTACTTTTCCCCAGGATTTCTAAAATGAGCAGTGTCCTTAAATTAGTTGGTATCCTTTCTTTGGTCGTCATTTAATTCCTCAAATAAAACTGTTGCGTTCTCTTAAATTAACTGTAACGTAATATTTTGCAATAATCGAGAAAAAAAGTCTCATTTTTTGATATTAGGTGGATTAATGGAGTTTGATTACGTTGTCGTAGGCGCTGGATCTGCTGGCTGTGCAGTTGCAAACCGCTTGTCGCAATGTGGAAATTACCGCGTCGCTCTTATTGAGGCAGGGCCTGCAGATAGTAATCCATGGATACATGTGCCCGTTGGTTATTTTCGTACTATGGGTAATTCAAAATCTGATTGGCGTTATGAGACACAACCCGATAAGGGTATTGCTGGCAGATCTATACCCTGGCCAAGAGGCCGAGTTTTGGGTGGTTCGAGTTCAATTAATGGTCTTCTCTATGTCCGTGGGCAACCTCAGGATTTTGATACTTGGTCTCAACTTGGTTGTACTGGTTGGTCTTGGGATGATGTTTTGCCTTATTTCAAGCGCTCAGAAAAATGGGATGGCGTTGATGAAAGTGGGCTCAGGGGAAAAGACGGTCCTCTTTCTGTACAATCTTCGCGCCTAAATCGAGATATTGTGGACAATTGGGTCGATGCCGCCGTGGCGGCAGGTTATCGGCGTAATTACGATTATAATGGTGCTGACCAAGAAGGTGTGGGCCATTTTCAATTGACTATGAAGGGTGGCCGAAGATGTTCGGCTGCTGCTGCATATTTAACACCCTTCAAAAGCCGTAAAAATTTAAAAATTTTTACAAACGCACATACGAAAAAAGTGAATATTGTAAATGGACGAGCCTCGTCTGTAGAAATCGATACAAAAAGTAATATAGGTATAATTTCCGCCAAAAAGGAAATTATACTTAGTGCAGGCTCAATTGGCTCTCCACAAATCCTTATGCTTTCAGGGATCGGTTCGGGAGAGGAACTTCAAAATCTAGGAATAAGCGTTATTCGTGATTTGGTTGGCGTTGGTAAAAATTTGCAAGATCACTTGCAAGCTCGTCCAATTTTCAAGACAGATTTATCCACTATAAATACAGAAACGAGCAACTATGCTAAAAAAGCGTTAATTGGCCTGCAATACATACTGACTCAGCGTGGCCCAATGACTATGGCTGCAAGTTTAGGCACAGGTTTCCTTAAAACTGAAGATCATCTGGAAACGCCAGATATTCAGTTTCATATCCAGCCATTTAGTGCTGATATGCCATCTAAAGGCCCCCATAAATTTTCAGCATTTACTGCCTCAGTGCTTCAATTGAGACCAGAAAGCAAAGGTCATTTGACTTTAAAGTCTCCAAATTATTTAGACCATCCAGATATTTACCCGAATTATTTATCAACAGCCACAGACTGTAAAACAATCGTGAAAGGTGTGCAGATTGCTCGCAAAATCGCTGAGCATCAACCATTGAAGAAACATATTTTGGAGGAATATGCGCCAGGCTTAGGCGTTCCTTTAAGTGATGAAGAGGGCACTTTGGACTGGGTTCGGCGGACTGCTGTTACAATTTATCATCCAAGTGGCACTTGTAAAATGGGAACTGATGAAATGTCGGTGGTTACTCCAAATTTAAAGGTGCGGGGTGTTGAAGGTTTACGTGTCGCTGACGCGTCAATCATGCCTAGCATTACAAGCGGTAATACAAATGCTCCAGCCATAATGATTGGTGAAAAAGCAAGTGATTTAATTTTGAAGGAGGCTTAACAGCTAATGTCTTAATTAGAATAAGGATGCACTCAGCATCTTTAAATAAAGGTCAAGATAAGTCCCCGACTTGGCTGTTATTTTTGACTAGGGGGCGTTGAACTATGGGAGGAGATTCATGTTCAATTTTAAAATTTTAACCGCGGGGGCTACGTCCCTTGCTCTCTTGGCGTCAGCCGCAATGTCTGAAACCGTTATTCGTCTTCAGTCTGTGCTTCCAGTTACAGGTGACGAAGTGCGCATGGTGGAAGACTTTGCAAACGATGTTGCTGAGCTTACAGGTGGTTCGTTGAGAATCGAAATTTTGCCTGCAGGCGCAGTTGTTGGCCCGCGCGATATTTTAGATGCGGTTGACTCTGGTCTGGTTGAGGCAGGATTTGCCTGGACTCACTACTGGGGTGGTAAGCACCCTGCAGCTAACCTTTTTGGTGCGCCAATTGCGGGTGCTGGTGTTGGTATTGACAACATCGCGTTCTTATCATGGTTTCAGTATGGTGGTGGTAAAGAACTTTATGACCGACTTTGGGATGAAATGGGCGTTAACGTAAAAGGTTTTCTATTACAACCAGTTGGTCCTGAAGCATTAGGTTGGTTTCCAAATAAGATAGAATCTATGGATGATTTCCGTAAGCTACGTTTCCGTGCACCTCCAGGTATGGTTGGAAAAGCATATAACGAAATTGGTGTTGCGGCTGTCGCCATGGGTGGTGGTGATATTTTGCCAGCTCTTGAAAAAGGGGCAATTGATGCGGCTGAGTGGTGCTGTCCAAAGCCAGACTCAGTATTTGGTTTTCAAAAAGTGTTGAAGCATTACTACCTGCAGGGTCTACACCAAGTGACTGTTAATGCAGATTTTTACCTAAATGGTGATGTATATAATAGTTTATCTGCAACCGAAAAGAAGGCATTAGAGGTTGCTGCAAACGCATCACTTACAAAGTCCCTTTCTTATAGGATTTTAAACAACGGTAGGGCTCTTAAAGACTTAACAGAGAACCATGGTGTTATTCTTGAAGATACACCAGCTGATTACTTTACCGAATATATGGCAGCAGCCAAAAAGCTTCTTGAAGAAGCTGCAGCAGAAAACGAATTTTTTGCTGAAGTTTGGCAGTCACAAAAAGATTTTGCTGACATTGCTGTTCCATACTGGTCAGGCGCTCAAACTTCAAACGCAGGTTTGGGAAGAGCTCACGCAGCCACTTTGAAGTAGTACTTTTTTGATTTATCGTGGAGCCTAT
>NZGN01000020.1:0-7639 GCA_002691045.1 Marinovum sp. | reverse complement strand
TTGGTCAGTACACGAAAGTGATTGACATGAATACTCAACCTAAAGGAGTTTATTTCTTAGAAATAACTACTTCTACAGGTGGTATCAATAAAAAGATTGCTCTACAATAATTTGATATAAAGCTCTATATTTAGAGTCTAATTTATTAGTTAATAAAATGGCATTAAGCAAGGAACAACAAGAGCAATTAACACCTAGTTTAGCGTTAAAAGAGTTAAAAGAAGGTCATCAGCGTTTTATCGATGGAATCCCTTTGACATTATCTACTTCATCGCTTATTAATCAAACTGCAAAAGCTCAATTTCCTAAAGCAATCGTTGTTTCTTGTATAGATTCTAGAGTACCTGTAGAACAAATTTTTGATCAAAATATTGGAGATATTTTTGTGGCACGAGTAGCTGGAAATTTTATCAATACTGACATATTAGCGAGTATTGAATATGCATGTGCTGTTGCCCAAAGTCCTTTGGTCATTGTGTTAGGTCATGAAGTTTGTGGCGCAGTAAGTTCAGCTTGTGATGGAGTAAAATTAGGACACATAACAGAAATGCTACAAGCCATTACACCTGCTATAGAGGATGCTCAAAAAACATCTGATGAGCCATTTAATTCCTCAAATCCATCTTATGTTGCTTCTGTTACTGAATCGAATGTGTTGTTAAACATAAATAAGATTACTCAACAAAGTCAGTTATTAAAAGAACGCATCGAAAATGGGCAATTAGCAATATGTGGGGGAGTTTACAAGATTAAAGATGGCACAATAAATTGGCTCTAATTTTCTTATAGTATTAATTAAAATTGTGCTAGATTTAAAACTTTTTTAGAAGCATATTATGGCTAAGCGAGTAGATCTTTCAACGTATAATAACTCTTGGTTTAAAAAAGGCGCCAGTCTTTTTAAAAGAGTGTTGTGGCATCTTGCTAACTTTTTCATTCTTAAAAGCCACATTGTACCATTATCATTTACTAAGGTTACGATATTGAGGTTGTTTGGCGCAAAAATTGGTTCAAATGTGACGATTAAGCCAGGCGTTAATGTTAAGTATCCTTGGAAATTAAAAGTTGGAAACAACTGTTGGATTGGAGAAAACGTTTGGATCGACAACTTGGACGAAGTGACAATAGCTGATAATGTATGCATCTCGCAAGGCGCATTTTTACTGTGTGGTAATCACAATTATAAAACCACTAGTTTTGACCTAATACTGGGCCCTATTACTATTGAATTTGGGGCATGGCTAGGTGCTAAATCTATTGTTTGCCCAGGCGTTACGGTTGCTTCTCACGCCATTTTATCGGCGGGTTCATTAGCTAATAAAGATCTTGAGCCTTACACTATTTACAAAGGAAATCCTGCTGTAAAATGCAAGGAACGTATTATTAAGTAAATTATTCTAGTAAAAGAATTTCTCCAGTTGTATACTGATTAGCGAATTGTAAATGGAAGTAATATTTGCCTAGAGGACATTTTTGGTTTTTGTATTTACCATCCCAACTTAGATTATCTTCAGTTTGATAAATTATATTTCCTTGCCTATTGTAAATTGTCAATATCGTTGGCTCACGACTAAAAATAGAAGATATTTCATAGGTATCGTTTATGCCGTCATCGTTTGGAGTAAATGCCGAGGGAAAATAAAAGCAAACATTGTATACATAAGGTACAATAACCTCTAACAAAGACGATGAGCAACCCGCACTGTCCGTAACACTAAGGCGGTAGCTTTTAGGTGGCAAACTATCAATGAAAGATTCATTTTTGCCATCGTTCCATTCGTAGACAAAAGGCGGATAGCCTTGCGCTACTTCTACATTTATACTGCCATCAAAATTATACTCGCATGATGGCGGTGTCAGCGTGTAGCTTAGTTCAGGTAAGAATGGAGGTAAGACCTCAACAATATCTGTAGAACTACAGCCATTAGCATCTGTAAATGTGAACTCATAAGCACCAATGCCTAGCGATGGGTTAAAAATAGTATCTCCATAGTCCCAAGTGATAGAATAGGGTATAACACCACCAACACCTTCTATTGTAATATTGGCTAGGTCAGTAGATTCACAGATAATTTCAACACTTTCTTTTATAACTACTAAGTCAGGTTCAGAGATTATAATCGTTGAATCGAAAAAACAACCTTGATTATTTTCAACTAGAAATTCATAAGTGCCTGGAGGAAGGTTATTGGTTGATGATGGAGTTACAAGTGTATAAATGTCAGTTGAAAAATCAATAGCGTATGTGATTTGTCCATCATCCTCACCAAAACATGTCACATTTTCATAATCTAAACTTAGTGTTGGGTTTTCTATATTAAAGGTGTCTTCATAAAGGCAATTGTTGAGGTCAATTACGCTTAAAACATAAGAGTTTACCTCAAGGTTTTCAAACAACTCCTGCCCGTTGCTATTTAGAGCGCTTAGGTTTGTGATATCATTGACAACCTCTATAGAGTATGGAGTAACTCCACCTGTTATATTAGTACTAATTGAGCCATCGTTTTCATTTTCACAGCCCACGTGCAAAACAGTAGTTTGAACGTTTACAGCTGTAGGCTGACTTAGATTAATAAGGGTGTCTTTTTGACAAAAATTAGCATCAAATACTACAACTGACACATCCCCTGCCGAGAGGTTTTGTAAAGTAGAGGTGTTAGAGATGTCACCGTCCCAATTGTATAATATAACTCCCGTACCGCCATTGGCATACACCTCTATAAAGCCATTATTTCCATTTCGACAAGAGATGCCATAACCCTGAAAAGAGCTTGTAACTACACTATCAATAATTAATTCATTGGGTTGATTTATAAACAAGCTGTCTAAAGTGAATAAGCAGTTGTTATCGTCTACGACCACTAAGTCATAATATCCAGAGCTAAGGTTTTGTATAGTGTTACCGTTATATGTAGAAGATCCATTAATCCAACTGAAGCTGTAGTTTGGCGAACCATTAAATGCCTCTGCATTCAACTCTCCATCAGCGCCATTAAAACAGCTAACATCTTGTGACGATGCTACAGCAAATAATGAATCTGGTGAATCAATTATTATTGGATTTGACGAATAACATTGAGATTGATTAGTTAAACTGTCAAAAACGCAAACGTTATATAATCCGTTTGATAAGTTGTTAAAATTAGGGGAGGCTGAAAAGTTCAGCCCGCCATCAATAGAATAGGCAAGTCCAGAGCCAGTATTAGCAGTTGTGATATTTATTTCTCCGCTATTTCCACCATAACACAGATTGTCTACGGAGTTTACATTTTGAATTAGCCCTCTAATAATCAGAGAATAGTCTTCGGTTTCTCCCCAGCCATACATGCCACAAGAGTAGTCGTTGGCATTATCTAAGGTTGACCACACAGTAACCACTCGCATTCTAATAGTATCTTGTACAGCATTTGCTGGCACAGTTATAGTTGTGCTAAAATTAGTTTGATTGGCTGCAATAGCTGAAGTTGCATTAATGTGAAAAACTTCTTCGCCAACATCAAAAATTTCATTACCATTCCAATCGATATAAACGTTAGAAATTTTTGGCATTGTAAATCCTGAGCAATTGTTTAAGCCTATTGTTAAATTGTATATGCCGTTCAGAACAAGTTCTGTATATATTGTGGTGTAGTCGGAATAATTAGCACAGCCTGCAGATGCGTTGTTTAATGAGCCGATAGATACTAGAGATGTTGAGCAAAAGGATGCAGATGTTGATGCAGAGCTACAATATTGAGCAAATGAAAAATGCACTACTCCGAAAGTAAAAGTACATATTGTGACAAGCTTGAAAAAAGATAAATAAAACTTCATCAATTGAGTATTAGGTTGGTCTTTGCAAAGGAAAACAATATAATTTATCAACCCTAATTTACATGAAAAAATGTGAATCTACAAATCCAACAGATTATAAAATAGGAGTCTTTCTATATAACGGCTGTTAAATTTAATTCTGAAACTATATTGTCTTTAATTAAATTAACAACTGCAAAATCTTGTTAATTTCTTTTTTTAGAAATCCTGAGATTATTTATTAATTTACCCATCAAGAAATTTAACCAAAAACAAACTATTTATGAAACAATTTTTACTAATTGGAATTGCCTTTTTATGTGTCTTTTCAACTAGCTTTGCTCAAATTCCCCTTGCAACACAAGGCTTTGAGTCTGGCGACACTTGGACGTATACATCTAACCCGGAGTTTTATGATTTTAATAATGGTGATGCATTTGATATCATGTCAGGAGAATACCAAACTATGGTGGCGTCTTCTGGAAATAGCTTTTTAGCATTTCATGATATAGTAAATCCAAACGCTCCATTACTAGAGGGTCAGACTAATTCTTATTACTATCATCATTTAACATTTGCTACTATTCAAATTCCTCAGCCTTCACCGGCAGATTTGAAATTGTCATTTAGTTTTTTAGCTCATCAACTTGATGGAACGGACTATATGGCTTATGAGTTGCAGTTTAATAATGATGATACATGGAATAGCGATTGGATAAGTTCTGTTGACACATCCTTTGCTTTTTCTGCCTATTTATCCAAAAATACAGATGATTTATGGGTAACACACACTATTGATATTCCTGACACGGTTTCTTTTGTGAGATTTAGAATAGGAGCTTATCAAAACGGTGGAAGTGATTGGGGAGGCTTTGACGACTTTTCTTTATTCTTTGATAGCGCAGGAGATTTTGTAGCTCCTAATATTGAAGACGCTTCGATAACTTCAGATCAAACTATTGTTTTAACATTTGATGAAGCGGTACAGTCAGCATCTGTTTCAATTGCTGATTATGACATTAGCAGTTCTACATTAAGTGAAGATGGTCTTCAAATGACGTTAAACCTTTCTTCTAGCCTAGCCGATGGACATTTCTTTGACATCACTGTCGATGCTCTTACTGATTTAGCAGGTAATCAAGCTAATTCAGTTTTAGAAAACCTTGTTCATAACGATTTTGCAGGTAGTCTTGTTATAACTGAAATCAACTATAACGATCCAGGTCCATATGATAACTTGGATTATTTTGAAATATATAACAATGGAGACGAGGCCTATCCATTAGGAGGTCTAGCTTTTATTGAGGGAGTAAATGTTAACTTCCCTGAGTATTCTTTAGCTGCTGGTGAGTATGTAATTGTTGCTCAACCAGCTTATTTTTTAAATGATGCATGTGGCGCATTGCCTCATGGTTGCGGATTCCAATCTTATTTTGGTTTTGCACCAACTTTTGAAATTGCATCTGGTTACCTTGGAGCTGGTTTGCTGCAATGCGTTAATACTGTTGGTGATGTAGTAATATCTATTGATTTCGACTATTCTGGCGACTGGCCGGCCAATGCTAATGGTAATGGTTATTCTATCGTATTGTGTGACCCTTCATTTGATATGAACCTTGCAAGTAATTGGGCTTTATCTTCTTCAATTCAGTATGCTGTTAGTCCTGAAGATTCTGTCTTAACAGCAATGGGACTAAGTGGTTTTACACAGTACTATGCTGATCCAGGAGGGCCTTGTGCAATTGGTGATATTTTGCCACCTGCAGTGGTTAATATTTATGCTGAAGATGCCTCAACAGTAGTGGTTGTATACGACGAAGCGATTGCTGTAGACGGAATTTATGACGGTATATCCGTTGCTTCTTCTTCTATTTCTGGAGATACGGTGACATTGTCATTGTCAACACCTTTAGAATTAGCAGTAATTTATTCTGTAACGATTTCAGGAACACAAGATGCGGCTGGTAACTCAATATTATCTTATGGTGTTGAAGTATTCTACAATACAGTTTCCAACCTTTTTATCTCTGAATTTGCTGAAGGTTCTTCAAACAACAAATACATAGAAATTTATAATGCTAGTGATAATGCCGTTGACTTATCATTTTATGGAATTGCCAATACATCAAACGTACCAACAATAGCAGGTGTTTATGAATATTGGACAGATTTTCCTGAGGGAGCAACTATTGCATCTCAAGGCACATATATTATTACTCACGGCTCAGCAGATTCTATCATTTCTTCAGTTTCTGACATGACTTATAATTACCTAAGTAATGGCGACGATGGCTTTGCTCTTGTTTATGGTACCGAGCCAACAATTCCAGTAGACCCAGAAACAGGAGGATATACTATAGTTGATTTCGCTGGAGATTGGAATGGTGACCCAGGAAGTGGTTGGACTGCTGCTGGGGTAAGTAATGCCACACAAAACCACACCTTAATACGTAAATGTTCAGTAGAACAAGGTAATTCAGATTGGGCAGCTTCAGCTGGAACATCAGCTGAAGATTCAGAGTGGATTGTTTTAGAAATTGATGATTGGTCAAATTTAGATCAACACGAAACACCTTGTCCTGATATTATTCCAGGCTGTACTGATGAAGCGGCCAGCAACTATAACTCAACAGCTACTGAAGATGATGGAAGTTGTGAATATTTAGGATGTACAGATGAAACTGCGGTTAATTTTGATGCATCAGCTGTTACTGATGATGGTTCATGTGTTTATCCACTTGACCCTATGGTTAATTTATTTATTTCTGAGTATTCAGAAGGAAGTAGTAGTAACAAATATTTAGAGATTTATAATCCTACTGCAGATACTGTGTCACTAGCCTCTTATGCTTGGCCATCGGTTTCTAATGCGCCGTCAACTGTTGGAGCGTATGAATATTGGAATTCGTTTGCCGCTGGAGCACAGATAGCACCATACGGTGTTTATGTTGTAGCTAATCCAGGTTCAGATTTAGCGATACTTAATTACGCTGATGAAACCGGAACGGTTTATTTTAATGGTGACGATGGTTATGCTTTAGTTTATGGTTTTGAACCGACTTCACCATCTACTCCTGAAGTAGGAGGATATGTCGTTTTAGACATTGTAGGAGATTGGAATGGTGATCCAGGAAGCGGTTGGGAAGTAGCTGGTATAGCTAATGGTACTAAAGACCACACATTAGTACGTAAGTGTTCTGTAGAACAAGGAAATGCTAACGACTGGACGACTTCGGCAGGTACTAATGCTGAAGATTCGGAATGGTTTGTTTTAGAAAACAACGACTGGTCTAACTTGGGTATGCATACATCTCCATGTCCTGTTGATGCAGTATTTGGTTGTACTGAACCAGCGGCATGTAACTTTGATGCTAGTGCTACCGATGATGATGGTTCGTGTGAGATGCCTAACGATTGTGGCTCTTGCGAAGGCGACTTATCTTGTTTAGTAAACGTTACTGTTTCAGTTGACATGAGTGTTGAAGGCTTCACACCTGGAGACGGTTCTACATGGGATGGATTAGATGGTTCATCTATGGCTATTAGATTAAATGGTGGTTCATGGGTAGCCATGACTGATATGGGAGATAACGTGTGGACAGCTACTTTCTCAGTTGCTCCTAACAGCTCAAACGTTTATAATTTCAATGACGGTTGGTATGAGTCAGGTCCATTTGGCGACTGTGTCGGAGGCAATTATGGTAATGACAGAATGGTTACTGTAGCTGATGTAGATATGGTAGTGCCAACAGTTTGTTGGGAGTCTTGTGAGGCCTGTCCTGAGGTTATTATAGGTTGTACTGATTCTGAGGCAAGCAACTACTATGCTGCTGCCACAGAAGATGAC
>NZGN01000001.1:0-15838 GCA_002691045.1 Marinovum sp. | reverse complement strand
TAAAACAGGAAGGATAACTCAGCGACAACCGGTCAAGTTAATTGACGCCAGACCGGTCAAGATAGTTGACGTTCTATACATTAACATCGGTTCGCCCCGAAAACGACTGAGTACAAAGTCTCTGAACTCGCCTCGATATTCACAATAGCCACGTAAATGCCAACGTAACCCCGTCTTCACGAAGGTATGTGGCTGAATTACTCGCCCTTCCTCCGTCGTTTTACTTAGCGAAACGTAGTCTACATCTACTCTACATTGGTTTTTTACAGCGCTTACTAATGCTCTCATGATGTTTGGCGAAACTGTTCTAGCAGGTAAACGAAGTTTTGCGTGGGTAATGGAGCTTGCATTAAATACAGAGTTTTGGTTCAAGCCATTGAGCCAATCGAGATATTCACTGACATCGCCAGAAATATAGTGCAGTTGAAATGAATTTTGTGCGAGGTGAGCCTTGGTACTTTTGGAATAGGCTAGGTTTGTAGGAAAAGAGTCTCTGTAGTGAGTAATATACTTTTTAGCTTGCGTTACACTAATACCAAAGTTATCACACAACTCTCGGCTGTTTATCTGCCCCTGCCAGTAGGCAACTAATTCAATAAACCAAAAGTATTTTGAGGTGCTTTTGTTTTCCATAACAATATGACCTTCCTTTGCAATCCATAAACACTAAACTAAAGTCTAAGAACTGTAAAACAATATTCCACTAAAAAAGCGAACCAACAGGTTCGCCTTCCAAATCAATCAATCTCTAACAGCAAAGCTGCCAATCCACTGTCTTACCCTAATAAAGTCTGTGAGTCGGATGCCTTATTTATAAGGATTTTTTCATGCCGAAAATCGAATAGAGTTTGTGAACGAGCCAATAACTTAATCGATTTCTACTGCCACAAATTTAATAAAGTTTGTGAATTAAAAACCACCTATATTTTTGTGTTTATTTAATTTATCAATAATGGATTGATACTTCTGTATGTTCTTTGGAGTATCTCCATTATTAAAACTTTTTAGATAGTTCAAGTGACCGTAAAGTTTTGGTAAAAGCTCAACGTTCTTTTCAACTTCGGCTTTATGAAAAAGCGCCCTTACTTCTTTTCTGTGCTTTCTTGATGGTCTTAGCTCACCGTTGTTTATTGCAATGCCAGTTACGATTTGGCAACTATTAGAACTAACAATTCGGGTTTTCTTTTGATTTAACTTTAGTTGATATGCACTGAGTTTTTCTGTTATTAATTTCTCGACCTTTTTAAGTGAGCTATAATCATTAGAGCCGATAGTTATATCATCTGCATATCTACTATAACTAAGATCATTGTCCAAGCAGTAAATAGAAATAAACTCATCGAACTCATACAAATGTGAGTTTGAAATAACTGGACTAGTAGGTGCACCTTGGGGCAATGCACCATTCAAAGTAACAATATTTGCAAATAAAGCTGCAAGTTTCGGTTCAATCTTGTTTTCTATAAAACATTTTGCCACTTGCTTTAAAGAAATGTTATCGAAAAAAGACTCTATATCCATGCACAAAATATACTTCCTATTTAAATGTACAGTAGCATTATCTTTAATTGATTTGTTTTTCCGATATGAATAGCAACTTTCATGTTCCTTCAGACGGAATAGAAAATAATCTAATATCCAATACTGAACTGTTTTTAAAAATGCTTTAGGAGCACATATCACTCTTACACCAATACCCGATTTCTTTGGTATTTCAAATTCTCGATAATATTTTTCTGAACGACTACAAAAATCTTTTAACAAGTATGAACTCACGCCGACTAATTCAGACATTGTGATTATGGCATCATCAATAGAGTCAAACTGATTAGGGATGCTATTTGCGCTATAGAAATTTAGATGAGTTGAAGTTAAGGGTGCTTCTGGTTTTGAACCAATATTTAATTGCCAATATACCCTAGGCCAGAAGTTTCTCTGGTTTTGGGGAAGGGGCCCCGAGGGCAGAGAAACTTCTGGCCTAGGGGATACTTTTGTGCTCGTTCTTGCTTGCTTAGGTGGTGATACACCACCCGTATTTCTTTCAGAAGCACCCTTATCTAGAAAACTAACATCCCTTAAAGATTTCAGCAAGTAAAGTCGTTCTTTATCTTTCAGTGCTCTTAGCTTATTACCTAAAAACTCATCCCCTTCATGCGTAATGCTATATAACCTATTTCTTTTTGACACACACTTTATAAAACCTTCACCTAAAAGCTTTTTTACAGTTGCCTCTATATCAAACTCTTTCATTGACTGCTTAAAAAGCATTTCAATAACAAAGTTCTGAACCTCATCAGGAGTTGCGGGTTGTATCACCCCCAGCCCCCAAATAAAAGTTTTAAGGTTTAATTCACTACTCATGCTCTTCTCCCTAAGCATGTGTGAAGACAAGTGATTCCTGCTATAACGTCTTTAATCATCGAGTCATTAAACTTACTAAATTCGAATACACGCGCTTTAACTTTGTTTTCCGCAAACTTAAATGGGCCATCCTTAATAAAGTTTTGAGTAGTTATTACTTTATCTTCATAAAAAATATAAACCTCTATTTGTTTTCTAGTATTAAATATGACACTAGATAACAGAGACAACTGAGAAAAAGTTGAGTGATCATCCGCAATAATAACCAATGAACTGCACTCATCTGACACTATGAAATCTTGCTCATCAAGATGAGGGTAAGCCCCGGTTGGTATAAGAAGTGCCTTTCCACCACCGACCGAAAAGTTAATTTTCTCTTGACGTAACTCTAGTATTAATTGGTCGAAAATACTTTTAGCTTTGGGACTTGAGCTAATATCACTAGGGGCACAAACCAACACTTTGTATTTCTTATTAGATACTTGAGTAAGCAACTCTTTTGCTATCTCTGTTCTAGATTCTTCTGAGTTGAAAGGTGAGTTATGATGTAAGTAGCTATACGACATGTCGAAACTCGTATTTATCTGAAAATCTTTCCAAATTGTTTTTATGGCACTAACACTAACGAGATCTACTTCAGTGGTAACAGTGGTATCAGGTAGAATTTTAACAACGCCTTGTAAATAGACTTTTCCATTGTACTGACAAAATATCCCTGAGCCAGAAAGTCCTTTAAATTGACTAGCACCCGCTCCTCCCAAATTAAGATTATGAAAGGTTTGCTTATCCACTTTAACACTATACTCAAAATTCCTATTACTCCCAGAAAATTCCACTTTGTCAATAAGTTGAGGCCGAGTATCTCTTTCAGGAAAAACACAAATATTTGAGTTCGTTAAAAAAGTATTGTCATTGACTTCCAGCAGACTAAGTTCAATAAATGGAGGAATGACATCACTATCATTCTGGACGATTTGTAAAATTGAAAAATCAGTTGTTCTTGTATCTTCTAACGTTCCAAGTACTTTAATTGGCTGATACGTTCTAGAATCTATTTCTACTTTTAACTCTGTCGTTAAGTGCCGTAACCCACTCCAATCATCTTTGTATATTACATGCCCACAAGTAATTACAAAAAGATCATTGCCTTTTTTAAAAGGAATACAACTTCCCAATAAGGAGGCATTGTCAGAATTTTTTATATGACCAACTAATAAATTTTTATTTTGTATTATTAAAGACACTACAGTTCTACATCCAGCTGTAAAATAAAATTCAAATTTTCTATCTCTTCTCTATACTTTTCTTTATATCGTTGTCTAATTAGCTCTTCAATTGGGTAGTTTAAATAAATATTAAATTCACAACCACTTTGCTTCGCTCGGTTTGATAGTAGCCTCACAGTTTCAGGATCAGGATGCTCATACTTGCCACTATTAGTCGAAATAATATAATCATTACAATCAACTATTTCTAATAAACCTGAACTGGTATTATGCTTGCTGCCGTGATGCGAAAGTTTAACCAAATCAAACTTAAATTCTTTAAGTTCTGATAAAGCTTCTTTTACATCATCAGCGTGTGAATCACCTAAAAAAAGTACCTTTCTTTGTTGATATTCAATTATTAAACAGACAGATGCTTTATTTATGATATCTCCATTGTTTTTTTGAGACTTTAGATAGTCATAACTACCTTTTAATTCATCCCAGACACGACTCAAGTCCCAGTTATCACAAAGCTGTTGACAAAGCTCTTGAGTTGGGAGTATCGGAATAATTTTTAAACCCTCAATTTCAATCGGTGCGGTACTTTTTGTAATAGGAAGAAAGTATTTACCTCTTTGCTGAAGCATTTTTTGAAGTGTATCACCATGTTCATATCTAACTTTTGTATCATTATAATTACTAGCCAACTCAGGGTTATTCATGAAAAATGTACAGTTAGTGATGTCAACACTAGGTTGCTTGATCAGATTGATGACTCCGCCAATATGGTCGTAATCTACATGCGTTACAAATAATGCTTTTAGATGATTACCCTGTAGCTTTCTCTGTATTTCACCATATGTATTGGGCATACCACCATCAATCAAAACACAGTTACCTTGCCAAGTGATAACAAAAGAATCACCAGTCATTGCTTTCAAGGAAGATACGATCATAAACGAAAAAATTTAAGTCATTGATAAGTTTATATTCTCACAATTTGGTTGTTTTGTAACTCATTAAAAATTAGAGGTTTAAATAGTATTTACTCTACTTAATAGCTTTCTTAGTAAGCTCTAAAAGTAACAAAAATTCGGCTGAATATTTCTATGTTTTTAGTATGAATTCAGCATGTAGATATAGCGGCATCGATAAATATCGCTGAAAAAACATTGAGCCGATCAATCTATAGCATCTTATTCGAACCAGAAAAAATCACTTAGCATTATTTATTTCTTCGTTACTAATCAACAATTATTAGTCAACCAACTTTTCGTATCAGCTATATCAAATGCTCTACTGCCATAGCCAATGTTCAATAAGTCAATCGGTAAAAACTCATCAAACTTTTCGATATTTTTTTCTACAACTGAAGCTGCTAAATCAGACTCACTAGGTAACGGCTTTGCATTTAACATGGACAAAAATCGTTTTACCTCTTCCACATTGGACTTTTCAACTTCAATCACGCCACCAAATGCCCCGACTTCAAATCCATGTTTATTCAACAACGCCACCAAAGTATTAATAACTTTGTCGCCCATCCAAGTAAAAATGCATGTGGTTTTACCATGCTGTACAACACAAATTTCAGCTAAATTAGCTTGCTGGAAATAGTCAACCGCTTCGTCGAAAAGAACTTTAGCCTGAGGATCTATAAAATCGACTTTATGTTCACCAACTGAAATTCTATAATCTCCTTCAGTGAGGATTTGAAACATTTCTTGTCGTACACGGTTATGAATAGACATGCCTTCCCCGCCAAACTTGGGTGGTTTTCCGCCTTTGGTTTTCTCAACATGAATTGTTTTCTTTTCGGTATCGACATCTACAACTTTCCACCTACGCCCGCTAAATACAATATGTTGACCTTCCAATACCAAAGAGTCTATTGGCAATGTTCCTAAAGTTTTGTTGCCGACTATAATTCGATATTCTTCTGGCGTTTTAAATACGGCATAGAACGAATAATGATCTACTAAGCGTTCACCTTTAATCCCCAATACAAGTTCACCGCTAGAGATTTGTGTTAATAATTCTTGGCTTCCCATATGTTGTAACAAAGATTTGAAATGCGAAATTGTTGTATGTTGAAATGGGCCATTCTTACAAAGGAGTTCAAATAGTTGATCTGCCCTGACTCCTCCCCATTGGGCTACTAAAGCTAGTACTTGATGAAGCAAAGTAGAAAAGTGCATTAATTGATTGTCAGCAGGTTCAAACCACTTGCTACTTATCAATAATCTAATCATTGCTAATGACTGAATTAGCTCTAATCGCAGGCAATCAACAATATTAGAGTTTTCATTTAATTCATTTTCAGCAATCAACATACGCAGAACTGCGGGAGAACCCCGTCTACCTGTTCGACCCATTCTCTGTCTTAAACTTGACACTGAATGAGGTGCTGTAACCTGAACAACTGAGTTCACCTTTCCTATATCAATACCCAATTCAAGTGTCATTGTACAAATCGCGGTAGTTGGAAGCGTTTCTTTTTGAAGGCGAGCTTCTAGCTCTTCCCTACTTTCTTTAGCCAGTGACCCGTGATGAGGAAAAAATTCATTAGGTACTAGTTGTTGTTCACAAAAATCACTAAGCTGCACCGCGATGCTTTCTGTTCGCTTTCTGCTATTGGCGAATACTAAATGCGAGTCTCCCCGACACAGTTCAAATAGCTTTTGGCAGATTTGGTATTCTGCTGAATAACGCTGGTCATCTTCTTCAGTAGTTATTGGCTCTATATAGCCGTGAACTTTAATGCTTAGTTGAGATTTATGCTTTTCATCTGTAATCAATTCACAAGGCAACGCCCCATTAGGGCGAAGCAAGGGAGGTACTTTTTCCAACGCCCCTAAAGTAGCACTAAGTGCCACTCTTGGCACCGGATTACTATATCTTCCCAATAAGTGCTCTACTCTATTTAAGAGAGATAACAACTGATGACCCCTTTCAGAGCCGATAAAAGCATGAAATTCGTCAATGACAATATATTTTAAACTACTAAAAGCACTCTTTACCCACTTAGGGTCTCTAATTAATAAAGATTCTAAAGACTCTGGTGTTATTAATAAAACTCCTCTAGGGTTCTTTTTAGCTTTATTTTTCAGGGATTGTGGGCTATCCCCATGCCAAGGAACTACTGGCATATCTAGTAAATCGCAAAGACTTTCAAGTCGCCTATATTGATCGTTAATTAGCGCTTTTAAAGGACTGATATACAAAATGCCGAAACCATCGATGTCATCAGCGATTGCGCTGCAAGCAGGTAAAAAGAATGCTTCTGTTTTACCTGCCGCTGTAGAAGCGCTGATCAGAACATCAGATTTACCTGCGAGAATTGGCGATATAGCCTTCTTTTGAATTTCTCTTAAATCCGACCAACCTTGTTTAAAAAGCCACTTCTGAACTCTGTGATCAAGTAATTTGTATGCTTCAATCATAAAGAAAAGTTAGCCAAGTCTTCTGATTTTGCATCGCTCTCATCATGAAATTCAATATCTAGATCGCTTGGTTTTTCTTCCTCGACGGTTAACTTCTTAACTAAATCAGACCACTGTATATTTGGATTTTGATCCATTACTGCTAGCATATCTAAAAACGCTTTAATGGTATTTCTTGGCGTTCTAAAATAAGCATCACCAATTGTCTGACTGCAATGATGCAAGAATGATTTCAACGCATCATCAGGAACAAGGTACTTTTCAACTTCTCCACTTGCATATACGTGGCGCAAATTCTTAAGGAGAATATACAGCTCTTCTGGCGTTAAGCTTGCTAAATGAAGTGCGGGAGAGGAGTAGTCAATAACACCTGCTTTTTGAGCAAAAGTGTTTTCAGCTAAACGAGATTGCAAAGCCTCATAACTGTATAATCCCTTTCTAGGATCTAATAAAAATTCAGGTGTCCCGCCCAACAAGAAACCCAAATGCTCAGCACTTCCTTGCAGGCAGTCGTTCAGGATTCTTAATATTTGTTCATAATTTGATGTTCGAGCTTGTGTGCTATTCAACTTATACAAGTTAACCATTTCATCTAGGTTAACGAGTAATCCTTCATAACCTGCTTGACGCACAAATAGACTCATAAGTTTTAGTGAGTCATAAAAAGTTGCATCTGAAATAATCGTCCTAACATCTAAATCCTTTCTAGCATCAGTTTTTGTGGAGTACTCGGCTCTTAGCCATCGAATTGCATTCGCTTTGAGGTGCTCGTCGTCATACTCATGACCTCTCCAGTATGCTTCTATCACTTTGGCGAAATCGTAACCTCCTACTAGCTCAGACAGCAATGCCAATCTACTATGGATTACATTTGAAACTTTATCTTGTTTAGCATCAGCTTCTTTTACCGCCTCTGTAATAAACTTTTCAACAACGCTAGTAAGTGCATTTCCATCTGGCTTGTTGCGAGTTGAAAGGTTACGCATTAATTCAGAATATAAATTTCTAGCTTGCCCTGCTGATGCATGGATTCGTCTGTCGGGAGATAAGTCAGCATTTACAGTTACTAACTTTTTCTCAAGTGCAATTGAACGTACAACACTTAAAAAGAACGTTTTACCTGAACCATATTCGCCTATAATTAATCTAAAAGCAGAGCCTCCATCACAAATCTTTTCGATGTCACTGTAAAGAGCTTCTAACTCTTTTGAGCGACCTACTTGAATATGCTGAATGCCAATTTTAGGAGTGACGCCAGATTTCAATGATTGAATGATTGCATCTCGCTCTTTTGATCTAATACGCTTTGAAACCATATTATTATCCCTTTAATTCTTCGACTATTTCTAAGTCTACATATATGTCATCGTCATCATCTAATACAGGGGCTTCAACTGCCTCATATGACCAATCATTAATCGTCTCTATAGCCCCATCAAGCATAAGCTCAAGCTTACGACATAACTCAATAACATCATTTCTAGCCCATACATCTTTTGTTGCAAGTTCTTGGTAGAGATTTTCATGCTTATTATCAAGTCCTGTTTTAGATTGAACTTGAACAGGTTCTACGACACTATTCTCTTCAACTAAAGGGTCATCCTCGACAAATATTGCACTTAACATACTTTGTACATCACTAGTTTCAGATTCATGTAAAGCAAGTAGCTCTTCATCAAGAGCAAAAGATTCAACGTGGCTTTGTGTTGATTCTTTTTGAGTTGAAACTAGAGATTTTCTTGACGAAATATTATGAATATCACTCGTAACAAGTGATTTATCTAGACCCAATGCAGCGTAGAGTTTTTCCAGTTGTTTTATCTCGGTAGGATCAATTTTTCCATCTGCCAAAGCGACAGTAACCAAAATATGGCTGACTAAAGATTTAGCTTTTTCATCCAACTTCTCCAGTCTAGCTTTCAATCCGTTCATATTCGCTGGAGTATTTAGTCGCCAAGTAACATAGGCGTTGAGTGATTTTTTCTCAGTTGGCGAAAGTTTTGGATCGTGTTCTATGAGGCGGTGCAGCACTGTTAATTCATGTTCATCCACATGAGAATCGATTGTCGCTACCATCGCTCCTAGTCTAAGAGCCATCGCTACTTCGTTAAAAGACTTGGATGGCTCAAAGTAGTCTCCATGTCCTTCACTAAATAAAACCAAATTTCCATCTAGTATGGGTTTAGCGTGGTGATAACGAGGATCAGGAGCAAAGCCAAATCCTGATTTACTGGCAAGGTTTTGGATTAATTCCATTTCTTTTTTGTTCAACTTTTCAGGAAGACTTTCACCTGTCATCTTCCAGAAGTCACTCAACGATACCAAGCCAGAATTATGCTGAATTGCATCGTTTGCCCAAGTTTTAAAACTAGCTAATGCTGACGAAGAACTGCTACTAATTAATTGTTCTGGCAATAAAAGTAAAGCTGCTATGTCATTGCTTGATGTATCCTTTTTCCCAAGATAACGGCTGTATTGTTCTAGTTCTTCTGTACACACATCTGCGATGGCTATCAATTTATTGGTTGGGCCTTTCAACATGCTTGGATCGGGGAGGTCGTCTTGATTAATTTGCACATTACTTAACGTGCTACTGGCAGGCCAATAACTGATATTTAGCTTTGTTTTGTTGGGCTTGACAACAAAGCCGTTTCCATATTTTTCCGCATATCTAGTTTTAAATAGAGCTGCAAATTCTTTTGCGCATCTTCTCGCAGGAGTTCTAAACCTATATTCTGGATAAAACTTAATCCAAGACAAGGCCAATTGTGGGGAAATTGGTTCGCCTGATGCCACAACTTTAGATAATTCAAATTTAAACAACAGTGAATCATTTGCGAAGGAAAAACTTTCAGCATCAATCTTGCAAACATCAGGGCGTTGTAGGCACATGAACTCAATTAAACGAGTTGCATAATTGAAAAATGATCGACTCTCTCCGTAAACCACTTTCAATCGATTCACTTCTTCAAACAGTCCTATATATTCGCTATCTAAAACCTGCTTATTATTTGCATCGTGAATGACTCGACGTTCAATACCATAAAAATAAATAAAAACATAACCAATAGGAGCATCGGGGTGATTTCTATCACTGGCTAACCAATTTAAGTAAGCCCCTCTTGCTTTCGGTGATAGAGAAATAAATTTAGGCCAATAAGCCAAACTTTGATCTGTATAAGAGAAATCTGCTGGAGTAATTTTGAGAGAGTCATCTACTAGTGATGCTTCAGTTTCCTGATTGCTAAAATAGCTTCGCTCATTATCAAGAGCTTTTAATGTACCGCCATAGTAAAAGTTGCCGCGTAACTGAACCCCATTCACATTGATAGATTCATTGCCGGAAATCCATTTTCCGGGAGTTTTATTTTTACTCTTTTCTTCTTCATGACCGTAGGAAATCGTGAAAGTAACTAGTTCATCTTCGCCTTCTTCATCATCAAAATGGCGATTAGAATTACTGGTATGAACTACTTTTGGGTTTCTATTGGTTACTTTAACTTCATGTTTAGGTTTTGGCTTTGTACTGCCAAATACTTTGTATAGAACATAACAAACAGCGATAAATATGAGTAATTCCATGTAAATCCCTTTATTATTATCGTTTTAATAGAGAAAACAGATTACCACTTATATATCTGCTTTCCAATCAACTACCAATTTACTTCATTCCTTTAATCTAGCTTCGTGAGGTGCTTGCATTTTCTTCATTTTCTCACGCACTGCCACTCGCTCTTCTTTACTTTTGTAATCTCCTCTTAAAAAGGGAAAGCTAGGTCCATTGTCAACGGTTAACTCTTTAAGGATACCTTTAACATTAAATTCATATTTTTCATCAGTCATTTTAATTCTCCGGTTGTTTTGTATTGCTTGCGGGGTGGTAAATGTCGGTATAGCCAATTTTTGTCATGCTTAAAAAGCCACAAATAACTGGCATTAAATTTTTGCTTAAGTTGATTGCGTGTGTATCTAGGAAACTTCTTCATTGCTAGTGACAACGATTTACGATGATTTACGAGCTTTGCTCTAAAACGGAGGTGCCTACGTTGTTCAACAAGTTCTGGATGTTGGGTCAATACTTGCTCAATAGCACCTGTACTTAAGTTAAGTTCTTTTGCAATATCCTTTGTAGGCTTGCCCATCATCAGTTTGCGCAATATCGCTCTGCGGTCATTTTCAAAAATTTTAGATGCGCGGCTTTTCACTTTTCCGCCACCAGCAACAACCTTTGATTTGACGGCAGTAACACTTAACTTCACCTGTTTGGCAATGTTACGAAGGCTTTGTCCCTGTCTAAACAGATTCAGAATCAACTTACTTTTTAAGCTATCGCTTGTACGCCCTCGAACTGAGATATTGGAGTTATAGTGCTTTTCTAAATCTTCATTAGCACTATGGTATTTTGATAGAAATGACTCAGGCGTAGAGAATAGATATGAAATCAAAGCCAAATGTTTCGCAGGGTGTAAATGGCAATCATGGTAGTTATAAAAAAGCTGACTAGGGTACGGATAGGTTTTGTTGGTTGCGAATAACGTTTGCCATGCAGCATGGTTCAATTCTGCGGCATAATACCCCTGCAAATCATCCCGTAAACACTTCTGCCTAATCCTAAGGCTTTTGCAAGCAAACTCTTTATTAAAAAGTTCAACACGATAACAGTTTGTGAGCCTTTCATAATCAAACATATCAATATCTGATTGAGTAAGTGCCCAATAGCTAAAACTCGAAAAGTGATTGTGATGCAACTCACCTTCATCAAATATCTCATTATGCCGTTGTGGAGGTAACGACACTTCTCTTCGCGTGACCTGTATCTTCAACAACTCTTTAGCATGTACTGGGCAGGTTACCAATGCATAAAGTTGATGTTTCCGATGCCAATATGCCACACCATATTGTTCCAAATCGTCATTTACACACTCAGGACAGTAGTACAGGCTTCCACCTTCTTTCACTCGGTTTGATGTAATCCCCAACCACTTTTGCACTAACTCAACATCGCCAGTTAGCAATGCCTGTTTTACCGACTCGTATTTATTTTGACCTAGAAATGGTTTGAAGTAGTTTAGATATGTGTGGTTGTCTAATAGCTCAATAGGATGTATGCCATAGTTGTCAGAAATCCAAGGAATCAAACTAGGAAATGGACTGTTTATTTGACGATTATAACTACCCCAAAAGTCCTTTTGAGCAATGCGAATGTGAGGATAACCACTAAAGTATAATTGCCTTACGATAAAGCTGGTTAGGGTTTCATCTGGGAATAAGCCGCTATAGTCCACAATGCTCTCCCAGTAATATATTTTCAACTTCAGATTGGCTATAAAACATACGTAGACTGGCAATATAAGAAAGAGGTGCAAAATACTTATTGCTGTAAATTAGCATGGTGAGATTGATGCAAAATGGCGAAGTAGATGCTTCATGGTTGAAGTTGGGAAATTCAAAAAAATTTTTGTAATGCCAATCTAAAACCAAGTAATCCAAAACTCTCTGGTACTTTCTAAGTGACACTCGATGACTTTTACTAAGCTTTTCAGCAGAATTAGGCAGAGATAGAGCAACCTTGAGTGCGTTTTTTATTTTATTTAACCGACTTTGAGGCTTTTTCTTTATTACCTCTAGAGTTAACAATTCAAGCCAAAGCTCTTCATCTGACAAGCCAACAATATTGGTCTGAATAATTTTATGACATAAAGGGCATTTTTTATCATTGGGCGGTAGTGGATGGTTTGCGAGTTTTGTAAGGTGATAACCTTTGCAGGTGCAGCCATATATTAACTTTACCTCATGACTTGGACATCTCAGTATAGTGGGTATTTGATGTATGACATGCCAATAACGTGTGCCCACATTTAACTTATCTTGTTCAACACAAACTGGACACCAACGCCAAACATTATTAAATGCAATATTCTTTACACCACTAAATGACAATGTTTGGTTGGTTGCGGCTTCACTAATATCTTGTACTAGAACTTTTGGTAAAAACCTTGAATTAAAACGAAATGCTGTATGGCTTGCAAGAAGTTGCTCCCTTGGAAGAATTCCTTCGTATAAACGCCATATTTTCTCGAAATTCTCGCGCCAAAAATATTTGTTATTAAGCTCATAATCTGAAGATGTAACAGACCTAATTACTCTTCTAAATGACCTATTCCCCTCCCACACACAGTAACGAGCTAACACGCCATTAATATGCTCTCCGATAATTGGAGCGGGAAAACCGCTAAACATGGTTAAAACCCACTTTCAAAATTGTCGTCATCAATAAGATTGCTGTTATTATCTTCCGGCCCACCATACTCCGGAATATCAGGAACTTGATGTACGACAGGAGGTTTATCAATATCATCCTTTTTCTTATTCTCCCAAACAGCGTTACCCTTATTATCTCTGGGTAGAGCTTCCTCATAATTTTTTAACTGACTTTCGTTAGGGCTGTCTGTTTGTTCAACCATACGCAATTGCTCTAACGCAAAATCGATATGCCTAAACTGAGTTTTATAAACTTGATTAAGTATTGCGATGTCATCAGTTTTCTTTTTTGTAATAATCACCTGTTCATGATGAAGTTTCGCTAAACGATTAATGATTGCTGGAATACCCACTGATAAGCGATGAAACTCTGCTTTGAAAGCATCTGTAGGAACACCACCCCTACAAATTGTCTCTGGGAAAAAATCAGTAAAAATCTTATTAAACTCATCTGAATCTAAAGGATATGTGCCAAATACAAACTCTCTATCATCAAGCATTCTGCGAGTTGTGGTCATGTCGAGGTATTTACTTTGGTCTTTTGACGGAATAGGTTCAAATAGTTCAAGCCCTTCTAAAGTACAGCTAAGGACCACAGGTATGCCTATCTTGTTAAAAAGAGACTCAATTACCGTTAAATTTGGAGAGTCTGAAGAGGTAATGTGCTTTAAGAAAAACTGAACTTCATCAATATGAATCAAACCAATGTGATGCTTAGTAGCAACCAATTGCATGTTCGCATAAAACCGCTCAACAGACTCTTTGCTTCGCTTTTCCCAAGTTTTAAAGTACTGCGTGTTCAATACAGCATCAACAGCAGCAAAAAAAGATAGTGCAAGTGCCTTTGGTGACTTCGATGCTGCACAATCAAAGCTTACATATGTTAATTGTTTAGTTTGAAACGGCTCTCCATGAAAGCTCTCGTGCTCAATTACTTGAGGTATTAATGAGAGAACTGAGCGCACTGTAGTAGTTTTGGATGTTCCACTTATCCCAGTAACAACGCAACTAGGTGCTGATGAAATACTAAAAGATAAGTTTAAATTATCGTCATAAACTCCTTCTATTGCGTTTTCACCAATGGTGGTTCTCTGATTCAGATAGTTAGGTTCAAAAGGGTTTCTATCAACGTATCCGCACAATATAAGCTCCATAAATTTATGATACATATAAAAGCTATGAGGATGAGGTGACACAACTTTTCTAAAATGATTTATCTGTGTTTTTTTATAAAAGCTTTGAAACTCGGTAAAATCATTGGCAGTTGGATGAGGCTTGTGTAATTTTTTAATAACCTCTTCCCGCTTTAACATAACGGTTAATGCCTCTGTCAGTGGGTTTCCATTTAAAACGGGATCTGGATGTTTGCTGTATACCGCTTGCATAACCTTGTTCAAATTAGTCTGCGTCATACAAACTCCTATCTATATCTGAGGTTTTCTGAGGTTGTTTAGTTGTGCTTTGAGAAGGTGACGACCCTTTAAATGCCCCTTGAATGTTAGAAGACACCTCTAGCATATCTATTTGACGTTGTATGTTTTGTCTTGCCCTGATACCCGGCTGTATGGATCTTCTTGTATTCTCAGGTGCATCTCGCATGGCTTCAAATTGTTGCGCAGTTAGCTTTTTAAGTTCATGCTCTTTTTTGATCCGTTCATCTCTTTCTATTTGCCCAAGCCCATAGGACTCTTGTAGCTCTTCGTACAAACGATGAAAGATCATGTCCCACGACTCATCGGCAAATCGTTCACAATGGTCATCTCGCTTAAGGGTTAATTCGACATAGGAACCATCATCGGTTCGAAAAATTAAGAAGTTGCCTGAAGCTCTTGTCCAACCTACAGTGATCTTAAAGACCCCATGTTGTTTAGCTCTGATATACCACTTTTGTTCATGCGCGTAGCCTGAATCATATTCAAGCCCCCGAAAATGAATAGACCCGTCTCGCACAGAAGCTTGATCTTTTAATAAGAAAGCCCATCTAACATGCATACGATCATACTCAGTCAAAACTGGATTACCGCCATTCATTTCTTCATCAATGTTGCCTAGCCAAAGCTCTCTTGGAGTAAATCCAATACTATTTTTAGCATCACGCTTATTCAGTAAATGAACTCTGTTGCTCGTATTGTTATGATGAAGAATGTCTTTGATAATAATGCTATGAAGTGCGTCTATAGTATAGATAGCCTTATTACTAGGGTGCTGTTCTTCTCTTTTCAGATCTACAGTTGCACCCGCAACAAAGTTAATCGTCATGTCTTGCACAATGCCAAAACGTCTTTCGACAATTGACTTACAATCTCCTCGATATACAGGAACAAAGTTGACAGTGCGAAGGCGAAGGTTGGCTTTGAGCATAGGTTCTAAATGTTTAAGTGAATATTCAGAACCATTATCAGCGGTAAGTTGAGATGGAATGTGAAAACAAGGCCACTCATTTTCTTTTAAAGTTATGCCATATTTTGCATATTCCGGCTAATCCGGACACCGGCACCGGTTTAATCCGGACGCCTGTTTTCCTCGCTTTTCTCTAACCCTATTTTTATCCTATCTGTCCGGATT
>NZGN01000019.1:0-37831 GCA_002691045.1 Marinovum sp. | reverse complement strand
CTTCTTGTACAAAAATACGGACTGGATGGGGTGCACTTATCAGACGGCTCAAGAAACGTAGGGAAGGCTCGCAAAAATTTAGGAAAAGACGCCATTATTGGAACTTTCTGTGGCAGCTCAAAACATGATGGACTAAACTCAGGTGAAGCCGGAGCTGACTATGTTAGTTTTGGGCCGCTGAGCATAACCACACTGAGAGATGGTAACATTGCAGATTCTGATTTATTCAGGTGGTGGAGTACAATGATTGAAATACCAGTAATAGCAGAGGGCGGACTAAATAAAAAAGTTATAGGTGAGTTAAGAAAAGCAACAGACTTTCTAGCTTTTGGAGATGAACTTTGGCGAGAGAAAAACTCTCTAAACGAGCTTAATGATTTACTTGGCTATTCTCAATAGAATTTGCAAAAATATGTGATGATCTGATGATTTTTTCTGCAGCTGTAGCTAACTCTTTGCGTTTTTTAAAGTCAGAAACCAATAGCGGGTCATGGTATCTAACCTCTATGCTCCCTTGTTTCCTTGAAGCAATAGTTTTTAAAAGATGTGCTCCAAAGGACATATCACCCCACCAACCATAAAATCTGGGATCTTCGTTTTTAGGAGAAAAGTAAGTGACAGTTACCGGTTGGACAAAACACTGCCCACTTAGATCTGAGTCAAAAAACGCCTGAAAAAGCGCTGATTTAAATGGTAAAACTCGCATACCATCAGTGGATGTCCCCTCTGGAAAAAAGAGCAAGGTGTGACCCATTTTTATTCTCTGTTCAAATAATTTTTTCTGAGTAATGGCTTCTTTTGATTCTCGGCGAATAAATAAAGTTCCAGTCGCCTTAGCCAATAATCCTATACCAGGCCACTTAGCCACCTCAGATTTTGAGACAAAGTACAGTCTGTGGCCAGAATTTAAGGCAAAAATATCCAGCCACGATGAATGATTGGCAACCAAAGCACCCGATCCTTCAAAAGGAGTACCAAGTCGCTTTATTGGAATTGATAACAAATAAAGCGATATCCTACTCACAAAAATTGTGATGTACGGGGTTAATGGCCTTCTGTTTCTAAACAAAGGTTTTTCAAAAACCCTAAAAAACAACTTAAATACCAGGCCGGTGGTGATTACTAAGATAATCAAGGCACCTCGGACCATTACCAAGAACCATCCAATAATTGAGATTTTTTTATCTATAGGTTCGCCATCCTCACTTATCCAGGTGGCCGTCATTTTAGCTCTCTCTGAACAAAAAAACTCTTTTTTTTGTTACTAATCATAGAAGTATCCATAACCAAACATACATCGGTCGTATTAAATTGATGATCTACACAGGCATCCAGACCAACTTTTCCACCAAGACGTAGGTAACTCTTAATTAAGGCAGGCATTTTTAAAACTGCTAGCTTTCTATCTATCTCGTCTGGTTTTAGAAGGTTCATTTTTTGGTTGAACGGCTTTTTTGCAACCGGTCTTAAACTCTCCTCAGCTAAATAATAATAATGCAGCAAACTTAAAGGCTCTGCTAATTCCGACACATCCGTACCGTGAAAGCTTGCAACGCCAAATAGAATATCTATCTTTCGTTCTAAAACATAGTTAGCCACTGCTTGCCATAAATAAGTTAAAGCAGCACCACCTCGATAATCTTTTTCCAAACATGATCGACCAAGTTCCAATAATTTTTTACCAGATTGTCGTAATACTGTTAAATCATACTCCTCATCACTGTAAAATTCTCCAACTTCATTAGCTTTTTCACAACTCATAACTCTATAAACACCAATAATTGGATTAGTTATTCGAGCATCATCAAACAAAAGAATATGATCAAAATAAGGGTCAAAGCGATCTCGCTCTATACCTAATTCGTGATCAACCATATCCCCTCCTCCACCTAGTTCTTGAATAAAAACCCGATAGCGTAATTCTTGCGCAGCCCGAAATTCAGAGGCATCATCAGCTATTTTTGTTCTGAATTTAGGTGTGTTTTCTAACATGGTTTTAAGATAAGATTTTACAGTTTTTTCAGATAAATTAAGCTTACGTGCTAATTAAAAACAATTTCTAAGCTAATGCGTGTTCCATCTATCACAACCTTGCCAGTTTCCTCAAAGTTTACCGTGATTTTTCCTTTGATAGCTGATTGCACCTGTCCAAGACCCCAATCGCTTTCTGTTGGGTGGCGCACATACATTCCAGGCTCTAAAAATGGGTTTAAGTCATCCAAAAGTTTTCCCTTTATTTCTAATTAGTCGATCTCATTGATCAAAAAAAGCACCATTTGAAAAATTAAATAAATTTTTAATCTCTTGTTGTTCCCTGACCTTCTACGAGATACTTAAACGAGGTAAGTTGATTGGTACCAACGGGCCCTCTGGCATGCAATTTACTAGTTGCAATACCTATCTCTGCTCCCATACCAAACTCCCCTCCATCAGCAAATTGCGTTGAAGCATTATGCATTAAAATTGCACTATCCAGCTCAGAAAAGAACTTATCTCGCATCTCTAGATCTTCTGTAATTATACAATCTGTATGACTTGAGCTGTAATTTTGAATGTGAGCTATTGCTTCATCCAAATCTGCCACAACCTTGACAGCTATTTTACTGTCTAGGAATTCTTTACCCCAATCTTCAGCCTTGGCTGCGATCGTACCAGGTATTTTGAGCACTTCTTTATCTGCTCTTACCTCTACTCCAGCATCAAGGAGGATTTTGACAATATCAGATCCTAGACTGTCTAAAATTTCTTGATTTATTAACAAGCACTCTGCAGCTCCGCAAATTCCTGTGCGCCTTGTTTTGGAATTCAAAATTACATCAACTGCTTTTTTTGGATCTGCAGCCTGATCAAGATAAATGTGTACAATACCTTCGAGATGAGCAAAGACAGGTACCCTCGCCTCTGCTTGTACTAGTGCGACCAAACTTTTTCCACCCCTCGGCACAATAACATCAATATAATCTGTCATTTTGAGAAGACTCTGCACAGCAGCCCGGTCTTTGGTAGGGACAAGCTGTATAGATTCTATAGGTAGTTTAGCCTTTTCTAATCCTTTTTGCAGACATGCATGAATTGCCGTAGAGCTGTTGTAACTTTCAGAACCACCACGTAAAATTACTGAATTTCCCGCCTTCAAACACAAAGCGCCCGCATCAGCGGTTACATTTGGGCGACTTTCATAAATTACTCCAATTACACCTAAGGGAGTACAAACTCGTTTAATTTTAAGTCCGTTAGGCCGCTCCCATGCCTGCAGTACCTCTCCAATAGGATCATTTTGGTTAGCTATTGCTTCTAGCCCGTCTATCATTGAGCTTATTCGAGCTTCATTCAAAAGTAATCTATCCATTAACGCTTTTGAAAGACCTTTAGAAGAACCAAAATCAAGGTCTATTTGATTTTTTTCTAAAATAGTTGGGGTGGTTTCTTTAACATTCTCAGCTGCAAAAATTAATGCATCTCTTTTTTGCTGACTGGATGCAATGGCTAAACTCCGAGAAGCCTTTCTCGCTTTTCTGCCTAAATCTACAATTAAGGAATTTATATCTAACATAACTAGTCTTACATTGCTAAATCATCTCGGTGAACTATAGCAGCTCTACCCGCATAACCGAGAATATTTTCTATTTCGTTGCTTTTTTGACCAATAATTAAACTAACCTCTTCCGAGGAATAGGCAATAATACCTTTTGCTAATTCACGTCCTGTATTGGTATAAATACTTACAGTGTCTCCTCTTGAAAAATTACCCTCCACGTCTGTTACACCGATAGGAAGCAGGCTCTTTCCATCTACAAGAGCAGTCATAGCACCCTGATCAATAATCAGTTTCCCAATGGACTTTTGAGATGAAATCCACCTTTTTCTTGCCGTTTGAGGATCAACATTAGGAGTAAACCAGGTACAATTTGCTCCTTTTTCAAGCGCAGTTATTGGATTTAGCACATCACCTTTAGTAATTACCATAGCGCAGCCAGCTTGTGTTGCTGCTCGGGCAGCCATAAGTTTTGTTATCATTCCACCTTTAGATATTCCCGAAATTCCTTCACCTGCCATCTTCTCTATTTCAGGTGTTATTTCTTTTATTATATCCAGCCTTTTTGCATCTGCGTTCGTTAAAGGATTGCTGGAATAAAGGCCATCAACATCTGACAGCAATATTAAGTTATCAGCGCCCACTGTTGCTGCAATCTGAGCAGCTAATCTATCATTATCTCCATAACGGATCTCATCAGTAGCCACTGTATCATTTTCGTTGACTATGGGAACAACACCAAAGGTGAGCAACCTTTCCATAGTGGCCCTTGTATTTAAATATCGTCTCCGATTAGCACTATCTTCCAAAGTAACTAAAATTTGCGCCGTTTTGACAGAAAACGGTGCCAACACTTCTTCATACGCACGCGCTAACCTAATTTGGCCTACTGCAGCTGAAGCCTGACTGTTTTCTAAAGAAAGCTTTGCGTCATGAAGTCCCAAAGTTCCACGACCTAAAGCAATGGAGCCAGAAGAGACTAATACGATATCAATTCCTCTTGATTTAAGTGAAGAAACATCTTCTGCTAGTGACTCAAGCCAAGTTAGACTTAAATCTCCTGTTTTTTTATCAACCAAGAGAGTTGAACCCACTTTTATTACAATACGTTTCGCTTTGGTTAAGGGTGCCATTCCAGTGAACCTTGTTCTTCCTCAACTTCTATAGTTTTACCCTTATCAACTTCAATACGAATTGCTCTAAGAAGTTTTTCTATTCCTTCTCCACTTACAGCAGAAATCATAAATATTGGCTCATCAATTATTTTTGCCAGTTGATTTTTATACAACGCTCTCTCTTCTTTGGTTAGAGCATCTATTTTGTTCAGAACTGTTATTCTTGTTTTTTGTGAAAGAGTATCGTCGTATTGATTAATTTCATCTATTATAGTGGTGTAATTATCAATGAAATCTTCATTGGTTACATCTATAAGGTGCATTAATACAGAACAGCGCTCAACATGCCCAAGAAAAAGATCGCCCAAACCATGTCCCATATGGGCTCCTTTTATAAGACCGGGTATGTCGGCCACTACAAACTCACTGGCGTCAATTCCTACGACACCTAAATTTGGGTACAGTGTTGTAAATGGATAATCCGCAATTTTAGGACGTGCATTAGAAGTCGCTGAAAGAAATGTGGATTTCCCAGCATTGGGCATACCAAGCAATCCAACATCAGCAATTAGCTTTAATCGTAACCAAATTGTCCTCTCTAGACCCTCTTGACCTGGGTTTGCTTTTCTTGGTGCTTGGTTTGTTGATGACTTAAAATGTAAGTTTCCAAAACCTCCGTTTCCTCCCTGAGCCATTAAAACTCGGTCTCCAACTTTGGTTAGATCAGCCAATAATGTTTCCTGATCTTCATCTAATATCTCTGTTCCAACTGGCACTTTTAATACTTTATCAGAACCGTGGGATCCCGAACGCTGCTTTCCCATCCCAATCTTTCCATTTTCAGCAAAGAAGTGTTGTTGATAACGAAAGTCTATGAGTGTATTCAAACCATCTATCGCTTCAACCCAAACGGAGCCTCCATGCCCACCATTTCCTCCATCAGGGCCACCATATTCAATATTTTTCTCTCGCCTAAAACTGACTGATCCGGCTCCACCAGAGCCCGAACGTATATAAACTTTGACTAAATCCAAAAACTTCATGAAGTGACTTTCATATCTTCATCACGCGATAACTGTTTTATTAGAATGTCTCAAGTTTTTCGTTCAAATCTATAAAAAGTATTACAACAATTTTGGGTCAATTTTTAACTAATAACTTAATAGAGCTAAGCCGACAAAAATTATCGTTAAAAGTGCAAAAAAAAGCATGAGATAGCGCTCATATACAGAACCACTTACTAACAGTGCAATTTTCTCACCAAAAAGTGTCCAAATGGGATGGCAAACCAACTGAATAATAAACAAACACAAGGCTATCGAAGCGGTAGCAAAAAGAATAGAACTTGATGGATCTACAAAATTCGTAAAACCTGTTGTTATTAAAGCCCATGCTTTTGGGTTCAAAGGATGAACGATTAACCCAGACAAAAACCCTGGAGGCGGTCTATCAGAAGTTTCTGCAAATATTCGCATGTTGGCTATTCGCCATGCTAGCCATAAAATATAAGCTGCAGAAACATACTTAAAAAATAAAAAAACATACGGGTACTCTTTATTAAGAAGCAGTAAGCCAAATCCAATTGGCCAAATTATTATTTGTTTGCCAACAATCACGCCAAAGACGAAAGGAAGTGCATTACGAAACCCGTACTTTGCTCCCGTTGCCAACATAATCATATTTGCCGGGCCCGGTGTGGCTATTTGACTAAAAGCAAATATTAGGAAGTGAAATACAGAAAGCAGCAACGAAATTTTCCAATTCTAAATAAAAAGCTCGGCCAATGTGCCGAGCTTCAATTAAAAAGATTTAAAGATGGAACCTATTCAGCGGCTTCAGCAGAAGGCAGTACCGAAATATAGGTACGATTTTTCAAACCTTTGTGAAATTTAACATTACCCTTTACTGTTGCAAAGATGGTATGATCCTTACCCATTCCTACCCCTTCTCCAGGCCACATTTTTGTGCCTCTTTGGCGAACAATAATATTTCCAGGGATTGCGATTTGCCCTCCAAATATTTTTACCCCAAGTCTTCGTCCAACTGAATCACGTCCATTACGCGATGAACCACCGGCTTTTTTATGTGCCATAACTAGCTCTCCTTATCCCTTAAGCTTTTCTTTAGCTTGATCAATCCAGCCTTCTTTCTCGACGCGGCCTTTCGACGAAATTTTTTCATTAATCTCTTCTGCATCCTTTGCAGTCCAAGCTGCTATTTGCTCGAAACTCTTAACACCTGCAGCGTGCAGTTTCTTCTCAAGTGCAGGGCCCACTCCCGACAGTTGCTTAAGGTCATCAACGACTTTAGCAGCAGCTTTTTTCTCCTTCGTAGGCGCTGGCTTTTTAGCCTTTGCCTCCGTAGAAGGCTTAACCGTTTTTGCCGGCTTTGTATCTTTTTTTACTGTTTCTTTAACAGGCTTTTCTGTTTTTTTCTTCGCCTCAACAGGCTTTTTGGGTGCCAAAGTTTCTGTGAAGTTGAAATCAACCGATCCTGAGCCTATGGCTTCTTGAACTTTTGATTTCTCAGCTCCAGACGCTAGAATTTCGGTAACTCGAACCAAAGTCAGATGCTGACGGTGACCACGAGTTCGTTTAGAACTGTGTTTTCTTCTACGCTTTACAAACTTGATAGTTTTTTCGCTTTTGATTTGGTCAATCACGTCGGCCTGCACAGCCGCGCCAGCTACCAAAGGTGAACCAATGACGGTTTTTTCCCCACCAAGCATTAAAATTTGGTTGAACTGAACCTTTTCGCCCGCATTTGCGGCTAATCTTTCAACACGCAAAATATCGCCAGCTTGAACTCTGTATTGCTTTCCGCCTGTTTTTACGACAGCAAACATTTTTATCATCCTATTAAATCGCGTTCTGTGGCCACAATTGTGTTTTGGTTATACCGCCTGGAACAGCGCGCCTTTCGGCGTCGTTAATCTTATATTATTGGCGGCTTATGTTTATTTTTTTCTTGATTGTCAATGGAAGTTTCACAAATTGTACCACAATTTAAACAGTAAAAATCGTTGATAATTAATTTATTTGTGCATTAATTCACTTGTTACAATAAAATTCTTGGATAGTTAAATAAAATAAAAGCCTCAAATATGTCTAAAACCATTCTTGCCTTTGGCGATAGTAATACTTTTGGCACGCCTCCTATGCTTGATAGAGACAGCAATAACGGTCGATATGAAGAGGATATTCGTTGGCCAATGGTTATGCAAAAATATCTTAAGCCATACTGGCAAGTAATTGAAGAAGGCCTACCAGGAAGAACCACATCTCTGGCAGATCCAGAAATGGGAGATCATATGAATGGGCAGGTTGGTTTAAAAATAGCTTTAGCGAGCCATGGTCCAATTGACTTGCTAATCATTATGTTGGGTACAAATGATAGTAAAATTCAGTTTGGATTGGCTGCCGAGCAAATTGCTTCAGGATTGGCTAGCCTTTTAAACATTGCTATTTCTCCTGATATGCAGCGCAAGCATGATAATTTTGACATCCTGATAATTACTCCACCACATGTTAAAGAAAAGAACGCCTTAGAAAAAATTTTTTTTAACGCAGCAGAAAAAACAGCAGAACTAGATAAATATTATAGTAAGCTTGCTGCTAGATACAAAGTTGGCAAAATAAACGCAGGTGATTTTATTGAAACTAGTGAAACTGATGGTGTTCATTTTGATCCAAGTGAACATAAAGTATTGGGAAAAGCAGTAGCAAAATACATTTTAAACAACTGGTCGTAATTAAAAATAATTCTTAATTATGGCAATAGTAGATGTCGCATTCAGACAATCTTTTTCTAATCTGAACAAGTACAAATAAAAAATGAGAAAAACCATGCAGAATCATATATCTAAAGTAAGGTTGATTATGGTTACAATCGGAGCAGCTAGAGGACGGGCAGCAAGGGGACGACCATAAATTTATCGAATTTCTAAATGATAATCTCACAAAAATGGTAAATTCTTATGTCTCATTCTAATTCTCGTCGATCCGGAGGCCGAACTGCACGCCGAACTGCCAGATCAGCTCCACTAGCCGAACATCTCAGACCCGTTAGAGCAGGTATGGTGGGCGGAACTTATTCACCTTTATCAACTGAGGGCGAAAAAAAAATACATAAAGCAGCTCTAGAAGCTCTAGAGTTCATAGGTTTGGCTGATGCGCCACAATCAGGAATAGATTATATGGTTAAAGCTGGCGTGATTTTGGGAGACGACGGCCGTCTAAGATTTCCCCGCGCTCTTGTTGAGGACGCGCTCGCATCAGCAAATAGAAATGTAATACTTTACGGTCGAGATCAGAAATATGATTTAGACTTATCAGGCAATAGAGTTCATTTTGGAACTGCTGGCGCCGCGGTTCATGTAGTAGATGTTCTGAATAATGAGTATCGTGATAGTAAAGTAAGGGATCTATATGACGCAGCTTGCATTGTTGACGAATTAGAAAATATCCATTTTCTTCAACGACCTATGGTTTGCAGAGACATCACTGACAATAGAGAAATGGATTATAATACTGTGTATGCATGTTGTGCCGGCACAAAAAAACATGTTGGAACCTCATTCACTGAACCATCTTTCGTTCCAGACGCCATAGAAATGTTACACTTAATTGCTGGAGGCGAGCAGTCTTGGCGCGAACGTCCATTCGTGTCCAACTCAAATTGTTTTGTTGTACCGCCAATGAAATTTGCAACGGAAAGTTGCCAAGTCATGGAAGCTTGTATAGAGGCAGGAATGCCAATTTTATTATTGAGTGCTGGCCAAGCTGGAGCAACAGCGCCAGCACCCATAGCTGGAGCGATTGTTCAAGCAGTTGCAGAGTGTCTTGCTGGTTTGGTTTATGTTCACTCTATAAAGCCTGGTCACCCATGTATTTTTGGCACTTGGCCATTTGTTTCAGATTTAAGAACCGGGGCGATGTCAGGCGGCAGTGGGGAGCAGGCACTTTTAACTGCTGGATGTGCTCAAATGCATAGGTTTTATGATTTGCCTGGTGGAGCAGCCGCAGGAATAGCAGATGCTAAAATGCCAGATATGCAGGCGGGATGGGAACAGGCTATGTCGAATGTAATGGCTGGCCTCACAGGTCTTAACATGGTTTATGAAGCAGCTGGAATGCATGCCTCACTTTTAGGGTTTTGTCTGGAATCCTTGATTATTGGGGACGATCTCCTAGGGCAAGCAATGCGCTGCGTCAGAGGTATTGAGGTCACTGAGGATAGCATCAGTTTAGATGTTATAAAAAGTACGTGCTTAGATGGACCGGGGCATTTTTTAGGATCTGAACAAACTTTAAATCTAATGCAAACAGAATACATTTATCCTTCTTTAGGAGATCGAACCTCTCCAAAAGAATGGGCTGAAATAGGAAAACCCAATTTAGTTAAAAAGGCAGTTGAGAAAAAAGAGTTCATTTTAAACAATGCCGCAAACAAAATTGATCCTGAAATCGACAATAAAATAAAAACTAAATTCAATATATATCTCCAATAAAATAAATACTTTGTCTCGGGATTTAAGAATTTAGCTCAATTTTGAACTTATTCACTGGTATTCGTCTCGGAAACCTTATACCTCGCGCCGTGAAGTAAAGAGGTATTCCAACATGGACATTCGCAACATTGCTATTATTGCACACGTAGACCATGGAAAAACTACTCTCGTGGATGAATTACTCAAACAATCGGGTGCATTTAGGGCTAACCAAAATGTTTCCGAGCGTGTGATGGATAGTAACGATTTAGAACGAGAGCGCGGCATCACTATTTTAGCCAAAGCTACATCGGTCGAATGGAAAGAAACGCGAATAAACATCGTGGATACACCTGGCCACGCAGACTTTGGAGGCGAAGTCGAACGAATACTTAATATGGTTGATGGAGTCGTTTTATTGGTTGATGCAGCGGAAGGTCCCATGCCTCAAACAAAATTTGTAACCTCAAAAGCCCTAAATTTAGGCCTTCGCCCAATAGTTGTTTTAAATAAAGTCGACAAAAGCGATGCTGAGCCAGATAGGGCTTTAGACGAGTGTTTTGATTTATTTGCATCACTGGATGCAAACGAGGATCAATTAGACTTTCCGCACATGTATGCTTCAGGTCGCTCCGGATGGGCGGATCACGAGCTAAGTGGTCCAAGAAAAGATCTTTCTGCCCTCTTTGACTTAATAATCAATCACGTGCCTATGCCTGAACAAATAAGCAGAAAAAATGAAGATTTTAAGATGTTGGCAACTACGTTAGGACATGACCCTTTCGTTGGCCGAATTCTGACGGGCCGTATAGAAAGTGGGAAAATCAAATTAGGAGCCACTATTCAAGCACTCAGTCGCGTAGGTCAAAAAATTGAGCAATTTAGGATAACGAAAATATTAGCTTTCAGAGGCCTATCAATGAACGACATTGATGAAGCCACGGCTGGCGATATCGTCTCTTTAGCTGGAATGAACAAATCCACCGTCTCAGATACATTGTGCGCATTGGCTGTGGAAGAGCCAATTGAAGCACTTCCCATCGACCCTCCAACTATAAGCGTTACCTTTGGAATAAACGACAGCCCCTTAGCTGGACGTGATGGAAATAAAGTACAAAGCAGAGTTATAAGAGAAAGACTTTTCAAAGAAGCAGAGAGTAATGTTGCCATAAAAGTCACCGAAACTCCCAGTGGAGATGCCTTTGAAGTTGCTGGACGTGGCGAGTTACAAATGGGTGTGTTAATAGAAAATATGCGACGGGAAGGGTTTGAGCTTTCAATATCACGACCGCAAGTTCTGATCAGAAAAGATGAAAATGGAAAAACCTTAGAACCAATAGAAGAAGTTACTATTGATGTTGACGATGAGTATTCTGGGGCCGTTATAGAAAAGATAACGGGCGCAAGAAGGGGAGACCTAATCGAAATGCGTCAATCAGGAGCCAACAAAACAAGAATAATAGCTCACGTTCCTTCAAGGGGTTTAATAGGTTATCATGGAGAGTTTCTAACAGATACACGAGGTACTGGAATACTTAATAGAGTTTTTCATAACTGGTCGGAATATAAAGGCGCAATTCCAGGAAGACGATCTGGGGTTCTTATATCAATTGAAAATGGTGAAACTGTCGCCTATGCACTTTGGAACCTTGAGGAAAGAGGTCGCATGTTTTTAGGGCCACAAAATAAGGTTTATGAAGGCATGATTATAGGAGAGCACAGCAGGGAAAATGATCTTGAAGTTAACCCTTTAAAAGGCAAAAAATTAACAAATGTTCGCGCCTCCGGATCGGATGAAGCCGTTCGACTTACTCCCCATATAAAGTTTAGCTTAGAAGAAGCCATCGCATACATAGATGATGACGAGTTAGTTGAGGTCACTCCTATGAACATACGGTTGAGGAAACGGTATTTAGATCCTCATGAGAGGAAACGAAAAGCTAAAAAAGTTAACAACTAATAATCTATTCGCAAAGAAACTAGCGAAAAAAAAAGGATTGCGTAACCGCAACCCTTTTTTTGTAAAAATAGTTTTTGTTATTTAGTTTAACGCTTTGAAAATTGAAACGAACGCCGCGCTTTTCTTTTACCATACTTTTTGCGCTCTACGACGCGACTGTCTCGAGTTAGGAAACCGGCCGACTTAAGAGCTCCACGCAAAGCGGGCTCATAAAGTTGAAGTGCTTTCGAAATACCATGCTTGACCGCGCCAGCTTGACCCGACAATCCTCCACCTTTAACTGTCGCATTCACGTCAAATTGGTCCTCCACACCTGCTACCTGGAAAGGTTGACGCAAAATCATCTGCAACACTGGGCGGGCAAAGTATGAATTCATCTCTTTTCCATTCACCATGACTTTACCAGAACCTGGTTTAATCCATACTCTAGCAATGGCATCTTTTCTTTTCCCCGTCGCATAAGAGCGCCCAAAATCATCACGCTTTGGTTCTCTGATTACCGCCGTGTCAGCACTTGCTTCATCAACAGAAGCAACTGTCTCTAAGTCTCCCAAACTTTTGATATCCTCTGCCATATTTATGCAACCCTTGTATTTTTCTTGTTCATTGACTTTACATCCAACACTTCCGGCGCCTGAGCTTCATGGGGATGTTCTGTGCCAGCGTAAACCCTAAGGTTAGTCATTATCTTTCGACTCAAACGGTTGCTTGGCAACATACGTTTCACAGCTAGTGTCAGAACTCTCTCTGGATAATCACCCTCGAGAATTTGTTCTTTCGTACGAGATTTAATTCCTCCCGGATATCCCGTATGCCAATAATAATTTTCTTGGCGCTTGTTACCCGTTAACTGGACTTTGTCCGCATTTATGACGATTACGTTATCACCGCAATCCATATGAGGAGTAAATGCGGCTTTATGCTTACCTCTTAATCTGTTTGCAATTATTGAAGCGAGCCTACCTAACACTACACCCTCAGCGTCGATAAGTATCCATTTTTTCTCTATATCCGCAGGCGTTGCAGAAAATGTTTTCATAGCAGAATTCCTCGTAACTACTCGTCGTGCCGAATTAAACACTGTATCGAAGGTGGATACTTAGACAACTGCCTATAGTCAACACCGAAAACAAATAATTTTTATATACAAAACAATGAGTTATATTAACGGTATTTATATACCCCACATTTTTACAGCAGTATTAGCTGATCAAGCTTCTAATTCACTATCCCAATAGAGAAAGTCCATCCAGCTATCGTGCAAATAATTAGGAGGGAATTTGCGTCCTAAATTTTGTAGTTCAGGCGCAGTTGGCTGTCTTGGCTTTCGCCTGAGGTGCAACCCTGCCCTACCTAAAGATTTTGATCCTTTACGAAGATTGCAAGGGCTACAAGCTGCCACAACATTGTCCCACCTAGTAGTACCTCCAGATGCACGAGGAACAACGTGATCAAAAGTTAAATCACCTCTATTTCCACAATACTGGCATCTAAATTCATCACGCAAAAACAAGTTGAACCTTGTAAAGGCAACACTTTTCTGTGGCTTGACGTAATCTTTTAATACTACAACAGAGGGGATTTTTATCTTTGTAGTTGGGCTATGAACAAATTTATCATATTGCGCGACGATATCCACACGCTCCATGTAAGCGGCTTTGACTGCATCCTGCCAGCACCAAAGAGATAACGGATAATATGACAAAGGTCTATAGTCGGCGTTGAGAACCAAAGCAGGATGATGTTTTAAGGTGCCTGGATCTTGCGATAATTCACCATCTAAAAACTCACCCATACTAAATGACCCCCAATCATTTCTTATCACAATTCTAAACTGCTCTTAAAAACACTATATATCGTATTCGATTTGTATCAAGTCTATCCATATAGTTATTTTAAGAAGATTTATTCTTTTTTTTATTCATAAGAATCCAAGCTTATCTCGAATAAAAGCTAACGAAACAGATAGCCCATCAGGAGCAATACCATGACCCGTACCTTTCATAATATGCGCAAAAACATCTTTAAAGCCGGCTAGTTGCAAGCCTTCAACAGCTGATGGAAGCGATTGCACGGGAACAACATCATCCTGATCACCATGTACTAATAAGACCGGAGGTTTACATTTTACTTCGTCAACTAGGGCTTCAGGCTCCAAGAGCCTTCCCGAGAAGGCTACTAACCCAGCAATCTCGTCATCGCGTCGAGGGACTACATGCAGCGCTAGCATTGTTCCTTGAGAAAAACCAAATAAAACGACCTGCTCTGGTAATAGATCTTCGTCAACCATCAATGCATCAAGAAAGGCATTTAAATCATTAGCGGCCGCCACCATACCTCTCATGCTTTCTTCCTCAGAAGATCCATCAATCCAGGGAATGGGAAACCACTGAAACCCAAAAGGTGAACCTGCACATCTTTCTGGAGCATCTGGGGCAATAAACAGAGAATCAGTTAAATGCTCAGAAAGTGGATCGGCAAGCCCTAGAAGATCTGCTCCATTGGCTCCATATCCATGAAGAAACACGACTGCTGATCTAGCCGGACCAGAGATAGCCTCTTTACGCTCAGAATTAAGTATTCGAGTCAACGAATTCCCTCCCGTTTTTTCTGATGATTATAATAAGACCAGAGTAATCTAGCAGCAACAGCTTGCCAAGGTGACCAATCTTTGGCTAGGAGCCGCAATTTTTTCTCACTTGGACGATCTGCAAGATCAAAGAGCAATCGTGTTGCTTCTTGAAGAGCCAAATCGCCAGGCGCAAAAACATTGGCTCGACCAAGGCTAAACATTGCATAAATTTCTGCAGTCCAGTTTCCAATACCGGAGACTTTAGTTAGCTCACTTATTACTTCTGAAGTTGGCATCGTTTTTAAAGAATTGTAGTTGATTTTTGCATTTGCTAACGATCTTACATATTTTATTTTCTGCTTACTTAATCCAACCTCTCGTAACTCTTGATCAGATGCTTCTTTAATTTTTTGGATTTTGTTGAGCCGAGCCAATTTCATTTTTTTCCAAATTGCATCTGCTGCTGCTACACTGAGTTGCTGTGATACAATAGTTGAAAGGAGACGATCGAAACCTCCAGATGTCCTTCTAAGTGGAATTTCATCAATAATTTCTATTGCATGACAAAATCTGGGTTCTAACTTGCATAAAGCGTCCAAACCGTCAGAAATGCACTCCTGAGAAGTAATTATGCGCTCTTCCATATCAACCTCAATCTAATTATTACTTTGCTACTTTGGCAAATTTTAAATTATAACCGTTTAGCAAAAATTATAAATGACGGTCATTTATAATAAGTTCTTGATCATCGAACTTTTAACGCGTACCGCCGTTTTATGTCTATCATGAGAGATAATCAATTAGCGAAACGCAATGTCGCCGTTTTAATATGCGCTCAAGCAATTCTTGGCGCTCAAATGCCAATGATTTTTACCGTTGGTGGGCTTGCAGGACAGTCTTTAGCTTCAAACGCATGTTTTGCCACCATGCCTATTTCAATGATTGTATTGGGCTCTATGATAACAGCTTCTCCTCTCTCAAACTTAATGCAAAAATTTGGAAGACAATTTGGATTTTTTATTGGAGCATTAGGCGGTTTAACTGGAGGAATTGTTGGGGCAGTCGGTCTTGCCACAGGATCCTTTTCCATTTTTCTTTTGGGAAGCTTTATAACGGGAATTTACATGTCTGCTCAGGGTTTTTATAGATTTGCAGCCGCTGATACCGCAACTCAAAACTTTAGGCCGAAAGCTATATCCTACGTCATGGCTGGTGGGTTGGCCTCAGCAATCATTGGGCCACAAATTGTTAAAGTCACAGCGGACTCAATGGTCATACCTTTTCTTGGCACCTACATCGCGGTGGTTATTTTAAACTTCTTTGGCTCATTTTTATTTTTATTTTTAAAGATACCAAAACTTGAGAAAAAAAATATCAATACTCTTGATAGTCGATCTCACAGGCAACTAGTGACTACACCTCGAATAGCTGTAGCCATGATTTGCGCGATGGTTTCTTATGCGATGATGAATCTAGTTATGACCTCTACACCTTTAGCGGTTGTGGGATGCGGATACTCTCCCAACGATGCTGCAAATGTTGTTTCAGCTCATGTTATTGCAATGTTCTTACCTTCATTTTTTACCGGACACTTAATTGCTCGATATGGTGAAGAATTGATTGTTGGAATTGGGTTGTTTTTTCTGGCGTTTGCAGGACTTGTAGCACTTACGGGAGTTCAATTAGAAAACTTTTTTATAGCACTAATTTTCATAGGTTTAGGCTGGAATTTTGGTTTTATTGGTGCCACCACAATGTTAACAAACAGCCATTCAGAAAGTGAGCGCGGAAGAATGCAAGGCATGAATGACCTTTTTGTTTTTGGTGGCGTTACCGTAGCATCATTTTCATCAGGAGGCCTTATGAACTGTACTGGGGGAGATCACTTAACAGGCTGGACTTCAGTCAATTTAGCAATGTTTCCAATGCTTGCGATCGCAGGCGTAGCATTAATATGGCTATTACAAAACAAAAAACCCTCATCGAATAAGATATAATTGACATAAATATGAGCAAATCAAGACTTTAAACAGGCAATCCAAAATCTAAAAAACCTTACCGGGTCGTACGGTTTACCTGAAGCACTAATGTAATCAGGCTTCCGCAAAAACTGCTGTAGATAAAAGCTTGTATCCCAAGCAAATCTTCGAATTGCTTTTTTTGAATGCGGCAAGCCTCTTATTTCGGCTCTGCCCTGCTCCAGTTGATTCAACCCCCATTGTAAAAAAATGCGAATTATTTCTTTATCCGGTTTGGGAAATGGTGTTCTACCTCTTTCAATAAACTTTTTATTTGCTTTACAATACTGAACGACCCCCATTGCATTTCCGAAAAGTCGCCCGATGTTTTTAGGTGTGCCCAGTAGTTCGGCAGCGACTGCCCAAATGTTGCCATAAGTCATATCAATATACTTGAAAAGCTCTTTTTGGCTTAGGTGTGGATCAAAGTTTATATCCCAAAAACGAGCTGAAATGTTTTCCCTAATTAATTTTGCTTGTGACTGGCTCAAAAACCGTTCAAGAGGTGATGTCACAAAGTGCCTGCGTACACTTTTGCTAGTCTCAATTTCTTCAATCGCTTCAAGCCACCACTGCAGTCTGATTTCTGAAATTATACTTTCGTTACTTACCCAAGGCGCTCTAGAAATTTCAATATTAGCAGCTAGTAAAACAAATAAATTAGATCGTAAATTAGGATCTAAAGTCATCACCGCTCTATAACGATCATAATCACCTTGTTTAACTAAGTAAGCGCATTGATTTATATCATCAGATAAATCCAAAAGTGCTTCCGATCTTCAAATCTCTAAAAAGGCCGCAACAAAATGCTTTTTTAACTCGTATCTCTGACTAACTTCCAGTTAATCGCATCCAACAGCGCTTCAAAACTTGCATCAACAATATTCGGCGAAACTCCGACCGTCGACCAGCGCACTCCATTTTTATCTTCACTATCAATCACAACTCGCGTCATGGCCTCTGTGCCACCCTGTGTAATTCGCACCTTAAAATCAACCAATTTTATATCATCAATTAGATTTTGGTAACTTCCCAGATCTTTAGTCAAAGCCTTTGATAGAGCATTAACCGGCCCGCGATCAGAACCAATTTCATCCATACTTTCGCTGGCAGAAAGTTTTTTTTCACCGTCTACTTTTACAACAACCACGGCCTCAGACAAACTAACTAATTTATTGTACTTATTTTTACGTCTTTCGACCGTGACTCGGTATCTTTTAACTTCAAAGAAAGGTGGCAGCGCACCAAGCTCACGACGGGCCAAAAGTTCGAAGCTTGCTTGAGCAGTATCAAACGAATATCCAATAGCCTCCCGTTCTTTAACAATTTCAAGTATGCGACCAATAGCTGGATCCTGTTTTTTAACGTTCAGGCCTGCTTCGTTTAATCGACGGATTAAGTTGGACTGACCAGCTTGGTTAGATACAGGAATAACTCTAGTGTTTCCGATCAAGGAAGGCTCAATGTGCTCATAGGTGGTTGGGTCTTTTATGATTGCAGAAGCATGAAGACCAGCCTTGTGCGCAAAAGCTGATGCCCCAACATAAGGCGCTTGCCTGAGAGGAATTCGGTTTATTATATCATCCAATTGACGAGAAACACGAGTGAGACCCGAAAGAGAACTCATGGATATATTTGTCTCAAACTGATCTTTATAAGGCTTCTTAAGCAGTAAAGTTGGAATTATTGAAGTTAAGTTTGCGTTTCCACACCTCTCTCCCAAACCATTTAATGTACCCTGTATTTGACGCACACCTGAGTCAATTGCTGCTAATGTATTGGCAACAGCATTTTCAGTATCATTGTGCGCATGAATACCCAAACGATCTCCAGAAATACCTTGCCTTATAACCTCATCAACAATTTTTCTGATATCGTTTGGAAGGCAGCCACCATTTGTATCACATAACACCACCCATCGTGCTCCGGCATCCAAGGCTGATTTAATTGTTTGAATGGCATATGAAGAGTTATCTTTAAAGCCATCAAAGAAATGTTCTGCGTCAAAAATAGCCTCTCTCTTGTTATTAACCAAATGACTAATTGAGCTTGAAATATTTATTAAATTTTCATCAAGGGAGATGCCCAAAGCTTTTTCAACATGAAAATCATGAGACTTTCCCACCAAACAAACTGAGGAAGTTCCAGAGTTAAGCACAGAAGAAAGAATTTCGTCATTTTCTGCAGAACGTCCCGACCTTTTAGTCATTCCAAAGGCAGTAAAATTTGCCTTCGTTTTTTCAATGCGTTCAAACAATTCACTGTCGACCGGATTGGCGCCCGGCCAACCACCCTCGATATAGTCAACACCCAGATTGTCCAATGATCTAATAACGGAGAGTTTTTCATTTAAAGAAAACTGAACACCATGAGTTTGTTGTCCGTCCCGCAGAGTAGTGTCATAAATAAATAGTCGTTCTTTTTGCATATAGGACCTAACTTAAACCATAGAAATCGAGAATTTCAGTTACTTTTAGCTGGGAAAATCTCGCATTTTGTACCAGCGTAACATTTGACTTTCCAATTTGGACATCAAGTCCAGCGTTTGTAAGTTTAGACCTCAATTTATCAACATTTTCAAAATTTTTGCTTTCTATGGCCTGTTTTCTTAATGTCATAAACAGGTCCTCTAAAGAACTCACATCAACCTCTGCGCACCACTCTCCCATTTTTTCTGTCAAGATCCCCAGAAAATTAGCAGCGGCCTTTAACTTTCCTATTTCTCCTTTACTAGCGTAACTATGAATTAAAGAAATAACACCAGCAGTATTCAGGTCATCAGATAATATTTGCACAACTTCATCTGGTATCGAGACAATTTCGGTATTGTCTTTTGTTAAACCTCGCCATTTTCTCAGTATATTTTCGGCCTCCATGGCTTTCGGCAAATTCCAATCCATTGGCTTGCTGTAATGAGTTGAAAGAAACACGAACCTTATTACTTCACCTGCAAAACCCTTATCAAGCAAATCTCGAACAGTAAAAAAATTACCAAGAGATTTCGACATTTTTTTTCCATCAACTTGCAGCATTTCATTGTGCAACCAATAGCGCGCAAATTCACTTTCAGGATATGCACAACAACTTTGAGCTATTTCATTTTCATGATGTGGAAATTGCAAATCGTTCCCACCTCCATGAATATCAAAAGTCGCGCCCAATATATCGTGTGCCATAGCAGAACATTCTATGTGCCAACCTGGCCGTCCCCTTCCCCATGGACTTTCCCAGCCTGGTAAATTTTTTTCTGAAGGCTTCCATAAAACGAAATCCATCGGATCTCGCTTGTAAGAAGCAATCTCCACACGGGCACCTGCAATCATATCCTCGACACTTCGCCCAGAAAGTTTTCCATAATTTTTATATTTGGAAACTGAAAAAAGCACATGACCTTCTTCAACGTATGCAAATCCTTCAGTTATTAATCGTTCAATGAAATTTATCATTTGAGGAATATAGTCTGTTGCTTTGGGCATTAAGTTCGGTTCTAAATTTCCCAAAGCAGCCATATCATCCAAATACCATTGAATAGTCTCCGAGGTTATGTCCGTTATCGGCCGACCACTCTCTAGAGACTTATTATTAATTTTATCATCAATGTCTGTAAAATTTCTTACATAAGTTATACTTTTCTTTCCATAAACTTGGATTAACAGCCGATACAAAACATCAAACATTATTACATTTCGAGCGTTTCCAAGATGTGCGCGGTCATAAACCGTCGGACCACAAAGGTAGAGCCTGACATTATTTTCGTCTATAGGAACAAATATCTGCTTTTTTCTAGTAAGCGTATTATGCAGTTTAATTTTTATCATTCATTTTTAGTTCGTTAAATCTGACGGAACCGCAATAACAAGAACAAGCACTTTTGGAAATGACAAATCACTTTAGTGTTAAAAAAATAGATACCGTAATCTACTAAATTTATTCTAATTGTTTATTTCTAATTTGACATCGCATAAAATAATCGACCGTAATGTGCGAAAAGTCGTTGTAGGAACAAGAGTATGAGATCTTCCAATCGTATTGAAAATATTACCAATGGTGGCTCAGATGGTTGGGAAATATTTTATAAGGCCAGAAAATTAATAGCATCTGGTACTGAAGTTGTAGAGCTCAGTATCGGAGAACATGATATTGGTACCGATCCAGCCATTCTTAACGCGATGTATGAAGCTGCTTTAATTGGACATACCGGATATGCTTCGGTACCAGGAATTGAAGAATTAAGGTCTCTTATAGCAAGTCGAACATTAGAAAAAACAGGAATTGAAACAACTTTAGACAACGTTATTGTAACACCGGGAGGGCAATCCGCTTTGTTTGCTGCTCATATGGCAGCTTTAGACGATAAAGACATAGCTGCATACATAGATCCTTTCTATGCGACATATCCTACTACGATTAGATCAGTTGGAGCCCGTGAAAGTAGAATTGAAACCAGCGCAAAAAATTATTTTCAGCCAACTTTTGAACAACTAGATAGCGGGACGAAGCAGGCAAAATCACTATTGATTAACTCACCCAACAATCCAACAGGCGTAGTTTATAGCAAAACCACTGTCGCAAATATTTGCGAAGTAGCAAAAAAAAATGATCTTTGGGTCATTTCGGATGAAGTCTATGAAACTCAAATCTGGAGCAACAAACACATTTCACCGCGAGAAATTGAAAATATGTCTGAAAGAACTCTAGTTGTGGGCTCTCTTTCAAAAAGTCATGCAATGACAGGTTCCCGCTTGGGATGGCTAATAGGGCCAAAGGAAATAATATCTAAAGCAATAGATTTAGCAACAAATATGACTTACGGCGTACCCGGTTACATACAGCATGCTGGTATTTTTGCTTTGAGAAAAGGGAAGGAATTTGAGCAAAAAATATCCAAGCCATTTAATCGCAGACAGAAGCTTGCTTTAGATATTTTGAAAGATTTTCCCAAATTGGGGCATATTCCCCCTCAGGGCGCTATGTATATCATGCTTGATATCCGCTCGACAGGAATGAATGGAATAAGTTTTGCTCATGAACTTTTAGACATTGAAAAGATTGCTGTAATGCCAGGAGAAAGCTTTGGCGAGGCTGCGTCAGGCCATGTGAGAATTTCACTCACTTTGGATGATGAAAAATTTAAAAAAACCTTTCGAACCGTTTGTAATTTCGCTAATGATCTTTCGTAGGTTTCAAATAAAAAAGATCGGGTTTGATACCATCAGAACCCGATCTAATATTTACAATTCTTAATTGTAATTATTCGCTTATAGCTGACGAGCTATCCAACCAATTCTATTCCAGAAAAGAAATAAGAAATTTCAACGGCAGCAGTTTCTGGGGCATCAGAACCATGAACAGAGTTTTCTCCGACACTCTCTGCAAACTCAGCCCGTATAGTTCCCGGAGCCGCATCCGCTGGGTTTGTCGCACCCATGACTTCTCTATTCTTTGAAATAGCATTTTCTCCTTCAAGAACCTGAACAATAACAGGCTCTGATGACATAAATTCGCACAATTCATCGTAAAATGGACGTTCAGAATGAACTTCATAAAATTTACCCGCCTGCGCCTTTGTCATGTGTATGCGCTTTTGCGCCACTACTCTAAGGCCAGCATCCTCAAATTTAGCATTTATTTTTCCAGTAAGGTTACGACGTGTTGCGTCAGGTTTAATAATACTGAATGTTCGCTCTAAACCCATATAAAGTTCCTCTTTTCTATCAAGTTTCCAACAAAATTACTTCTTTGACTGGAGCCAGTATCACGAGAAAACTCAATTTAAAAGACGCATTATTTGGGACATACAAATTAAATATTTTTAAAGTGTTTTTCTTTTAAAAAGACTTTTTCACTGTTACTCAAGAGTAATGATCAAAATAGAAAATATTTCATTTAGCATAGGTGGTAGGAAACTTTTAGATACAGGATATATCACTATACCGACGAGGCATAAAGTAGGCGTAGTTGGTCGGAATGGGACTGGAAAGACAACCCTATTTGATTTGATCAAAGGAAACCGCGAATTAGAGTCTGGCAAAATTTATGTCCCAAGAAACACCAAGATCGGTGATGTTCAACAAGAAGTTTCTGAAAATAATCTGTCCGTTTTAGAGACAATTTTAGCAGCAGACGAGGAGCGGGAAACGCTCATAAAACAGAGTTCAACTGAAAAAGACCCCATTCGTATTGCTGAAATACAGATGAGACTTGAAGATATAGACGCTTGGTCTGCCGAAGCCAGAGCTTCCACTATTTTAAAGGGACTTGGGTTTGACGAAAAAGATAATAACCTGCCGTGCAAATCCTTTTCGGGAGGTTGGCGCATGAGAATATCGTTGGCGGCTGTGTTATTCAATCAACCAGATTTACTTTTATTAGATGAACCTACTAACTACCTTGATTTGGAGGGCACGATTTGGCTTCAAAACTACTTGATCACTTATCCCCATACAGTTCTTATTATTAGTCACGATCGGGACCTTCTAAATAATTGCGTCAATTCCATCCTTCATCTTGAAGATAAAAACCTGAATTATTACTCCGGAAATTATGAAAAATTTGCTGAAACTAGATTGGCTAAATTTGAAAGCAAACTTTCAGAAATAAAAAAACAAGATAAAACCCGCGAGCATTTACAGTCTTTTGTTGACCGATTTCGATATAAAGCAAAAAAAGCTAAACAAGCGCAGTCAAGATTGAAAGCCTTAAGCCGGCTCAAAACTATCACATTGCCAAAAGAAAAAGCTTTGCGAAAAATTTCTTTCCCAAGCCCTGAAGAGTTGCCCTCACCATTAATATCAATTGAAGATGGTTCAACTGGCTATGAAAACAAAACAATTCTTTCAAAACTTAACTTACGTATAGACCATGACGAAAAAATAGCATTGTTAGGAAAGAATGGTGAGGGTAAGTCAACATTATCAAAGTTATTAGCTGCAAAAATTCCTCTATTTAGTGGATCTATAGTAAAATCTCCCAAACTAAGAATAGGGTACTTCTCTCAGCACCAAACTGATGAGTTGAGAAAAGATGAGAGCCCATTTGATCATCTTTCAAGAGCCAGGCCTAGTAAAAGCATTGCGGAAAGAAAAACAATATTAGGGACTTATGGGATTGGAGCTGAGCAATCTGAATTATTAGTTTCAAACCTGTCGGGAGGACAAAAAGCTCGTTTATTGCTATTATTAGCAACATTAGACAGCCCTCATCTTTTGATTTTAGACGAACCAACAAATCATCTTGATATTGAAAGCCGCGAGGCACTTATTGAAGCCCTGACAAAATTTACAGGAGCTGTCATTCTGGTAAGCCATGACTTCCATTTAGTATCATTGGTTACCGAAAAATTATGGTTAGTGGGAAACGGCAGAGTTACTCAATATGAAGATGACTTGGACAGTTATCGTTCTGACATTTTAGCAACAAAACAAGGAAAACGGCCAAGAAGAGAAAAAAAGCACGATGATAAAAAAGGGTTTCAGAAGAGAGCATTAACCTTCAAAAACGAAGTTAAAAAGTGTGAAGACAGACTAGAAAAGCTTCAAATCATGAAAAGAAAAGTGGCTGATATTTTATCAAACCAAGATCTCTACTCAAACGACAAGCTTAAAGAATTAGAAAATTGGAACAAAAAATATTCAGAAATAAATGAAGCCATTAAACGAGCAGAAGATCTTTGGATACAAGCTCAAGAAAAACTAGAAAATTTTGTCCTATCGGCAGGTTAAAATTAATATCATCAAATTTAAAATTACAGAAGTTACTTTACACTTTGTAAAAAATTCAAAATCCTAAGACGATTGAACAGTTATTTTTATTAGTAAGTTATTATTTTCTTACCCATTTCCCTTGGGACTCTGCCCAGTATACCGTATTTACACCAGCTTCTGAAAGACTCTTCCAAGACTTTCTGGCGTTAGATAGTTGAGCCTCATTTTTAGCATCAAAAATTAAACAAACCCGCTTGTGGTTTTCCACATCATTTTCTTGCAACTCCGCCTGGTCGACAACTATGAGGCAATCTCTCAATTTTTTCAAAGGTGAATTGCTTAGAACTATTGGGTAGTCCTGTACGTCTTCATGATTTTCTAGACAGTTAGGCAAAAAACTTTCTTCAGACCCTTTCCATATTGAATTGCTCATATCTTCCAAGCTTGTATTCACATTCGCCCTTATCTCTATTGACCAATCTGCAGAAAGTGCACGCTCTAAAATTTTTGGAAGAGCTACCTCTAACGGTGTTTGAGTTAGGTGGTAAAAAAAAACTTCACTCATGTGATATCTTCAAACTTTTCTCTTACCAGTCTATCTAGACTCATAACTCCCCATCCAGTTGCGCCGGCAGGTGCGTAAGTGCTCTCCGATTTTGTATGCGCAACACCTGCTATATCAAGATGAACCCAAGGCATGTCCTTTTTGATGAAGCGTTGGATGAATTGAGCAGCAGTTATCGCCCCAGCATCACGACCGCCAACATTTTTCATATCAGCCAAACGAGATTTTAGTTTTTTATCATAAGCAGGAGCAAGGGGCATGCGCCAGGCACCTTCGTTTTCCAAAGCAGCTGCGTTCATAAAAGCCTCGCAAAAACCATCATCATTTGAAAAAACTCCAGCCTTTTCATATCCTAAACTAACAATTATTGCCCCAGTTAAAGTTGCTAAATCAATAATGCCCTTTGGTTTAAATCTTTCTTGAGCATACCAAAGAACATCGCTGAGCACTAAACGACCTTCTGCGTCCGTGTTTATAACTTCAATCGTGTCACCTTTCATAGATTTAACGATGTCACCTGGCCTTTGGGCGGTACTTGAAGGCATATTTTCTACTAACCCAACCAACCCTACAACATTAGCTTTAGCTTTTCTCTTTGCCAAAACGAACATTGTACCAGCTACCACTCCAGCTCCCCCCATATCCATGGTCATTTCTTCCATACCACCAGCAGGTTTTAGAGAAATTCCACCAGTATCAAAAACAACACCCTTACCGACAAGAGCTAAAGGTTGAACATTTTTTGACCCACCTTTCCAAGACATAACGACAACTTTACTTGGATTGGCTGAACCTTGCCCAACTCCGAGTAAAGCATTCATACCTAATTGTGATAATTTTTTTTCATCCAAGATCTCTATATCTATGCCTTCGACAGATAGCTCTTTTAATCTTTTGGAAAACTCTAGTGTATTTAAGATATTGGCTGGCTCATTAACTAAATCCCTTGTTAAAAATACTCCGTCTACTATGGCTTTGGTTTCGATTAGAGATGCTTCAAAATTTTTCGGCCTTTTAAGCATCACTCCCAACGATAATCTTTTACTACTCGTCTTGGACTTATGAATTGAGAAATTATATTTTCGTAACATAAAACCTTTCAATACTTCTTCTGGGAACTTTTCTGTTTCAAAACAAATCAGAGTATCACCACTTTTTGATTGCTTTGCTAAGTTGACACCTGCTTTCCTGGCATCATAACAAGTAATAGATTTTGACCATTTAATGATATCCAAATAAGAAGCTTTAGAAAAGCCAGGAAAAGAAAGGGTTAAAACCTGACCACAGCATTTTTCTGTAAACTCTTGCGAATTAATAGCTCTCACAAAAGCCCCTTTAGTAATATAATCTACTTGCTTTGCCAGTTTAGTAAGTTTCTCAGGATCAGTAACAAAAACCGATATACGTTCATAATTTTTCTCTAATGCAGCTAAATCATAGTCGACCAAATGAACATCAATAGTTGTTGTCATATTAACTCCTTAAATATATTGATGAAAGTAACTCTCTAAATATTATTTATCCAGTCCATACTTTTAATGTGTAAAAACTGATGCAAAAAATTGACCGATATATTTTACTTCAAATGGCATCAACTTTTTCTTTTTTCTTAATAGTCCTGACACTTATATTTTGGACAAATAGAGCGATTAGACTATTTGATAAGTTAATATCGAAAGGACATGACTCATCAGTCCTTTTTAAATTTGCTTTATTAAGTTTGCCGTCAACAGCCACAATTGTTTTTCCACTAGCTTGTCTCGCAGCAGCGGTGTTTATAACTAATAGATTAAAACTCGATACTGAAGTAATTATACTTCAGAATTCAGGTTTAAGCCCCTGGAGAATAGCCAAACCCTTCTTTATTTTCGGTATGTTTAGTATGATTGTTTTGGGTCTGATCACAACAGTGTTGTTGCCTCATTCTAAAGAAGAGCTCCATAAAAACCAAATAGAGTTAGACAACTCGCTTTCAGCTCGATTGTTAAAAGAAGGTAAGTTTATTCATCCACTGAAAGGGGTTACTTTTTATATTAAAAAAATCGATACTGATGGAACGCTACAAGATATTTTACTTCACGATAGAAGAAACAAAGATGAAATACATACCTATACGGCAAACCTTGCTTTTCTGGCAAAAAATGAATATAAAACAGTGCTTTACATGGAAAATGGACTAATACAATCCATCAGAACTGAAGATTTAAATTTATCTACAACTAAATTTGAAAGCGTAGCGATAGATCTTTCTAAGTTTATTGATAAAAAAGTTTCTGATAGAGTTTACTTGTCACACTTGCCGACCTGGTTATTAATAAAAAGTTTTAGAAAAAATAGCGATTTAGCTAAATTTAGCAGACCAATGATAAATCTGGAATTACACACTAGGTTGCATAGACCCATTTTTTGCTTTGTGGCAACTATTTTAGGTTTTGCATGCTTAATGTTGGGAAATCATACTAGATTTGGTCTGGGTAAACAAATCTGTTTAGTTTTGGCAGCCATTCTAATTATAAAGATAATCGAATCTTATACAACGAATTTAGCTATTTCAAACCACTTGCTATGGCCTTCGATTTACCTACCAAGCTTCATTGGTATTTTTATTTCTGTTTTGCTCTTGAAAATTTCATCGGGAAATTTCAGATTAAATGGGCGAAATTAAGTATGACCCTACACTTATATTTTGCAAAAAAGTATTTGATGATAACCCTTGTGACTTTCGCAATAATGCTTTTAGTAACTTTTTTGATTGATTTAGTTGAACATTCAAGAAGATTTTCTGGCTCGATCAATTTTAAAGGATTATTCTATCTAACATTCTTAAACGTTCCCAAAAGTTTTTATGATATTATTGATCTAACAATGTTAATTACTTCTATTTCTTTCTTTATTTCGTTAAGCAAAACTAGCGAACTTATCATAGTAAGAGCTTCTGGACGATCAATTTATCAAACATTATCAGCCCCATTTTTTGTAAGTCTAATTATAGGCTGTGTAATTGTTTCATTATTTAATCCAATTGTCGCCTCGAGTAGCAAGGCATATTTAAACATGAAAGAACAGCTATTGCAGGGTGGCAGAGCTATATTTTCTGTTGGATCAGAAGGTCTCTGGCTGAGACAAGGAATTAACTCTCAAAATTCTGTTATAAGGGCGACCTTGGCAAATGTAGACGCTTCAACTCTATACGGAATTACAATGATCTCTTTCAGTGAAAACGGGTCCGTATCCCGCCTAATTGAAGCAGAAAGCGCAAATATTTTAGAGAACTCGTGGCAATTGCAAAATGCAAAAATTTGGCCAATAGGTCCAGATTTAAATTCAGAAAAAAAAGCTAAATTTTATAAAACATTTTCAATTGATTCTAATATTACAAAAGAAGAAATAACTGAAAGATTTGGTGAACCCCATTTGGTATCGATCTGGAATTTACCATCGTACATAACTCAACTGAGGGCAGTAGGTTTCTCAATGCGGAAATATGAGGTTCGGTATCATTCGGAATTATCTCATCCAATTTTCCTTGCTGCTATGATGCTAGTTGGTTGTGCCTTTACTATGAAAAAATTTATTGGAAATAGGAAAAGTTTGGCTATTATTGCGTCTATTTTGCTTGGTTTTGGTTTCTTTTATGTAAGAAATTTAGCCGAACTACTTGCTGAGGGAAATCAACTTAATTTGATTGCTGCAACTTGGATTCCAGCATTTTCTAGCATATTTATTTCATTAGGGTTAGTCCTACATATGGAGGATGGATAATTGAAAACTAATACCTTCATATTCCTTTTTTTAATCTTTTTATTAGCACCTTATAAGGCCTTTACCAAAGAAAGCTTTTCACCGATTATACAAGTCGACGATATGGTCATCACAAAGTATGATCTCGATCAAAGAATTTTATTCTTCAAAGCTTTAAACTTTCCTGGAAATCATAGAAAAGAGGCTGAAAAATCTCTTATTGATGATCGTCTGAAAGAAAAGGCCGCCAAGAAATTAGGAATTAAAGTAAATCAACAAGCAATCGATTATGAGATGAAAAAGTTTGCTCAACTCGCAAACTTAACGACTGAGCAATTTGCTGCAAATCTAAAAAAAGCTGGGGTAGATGAGCTAACCTGGGAAAGCTACATGAAAATCCCAGTATTATGGTTTAAAACGATCAATAGAAAATTTTATACCAAAATTTCGGATAATAAACAAAAAAGGCAAGATGCGTCGCAGAAGGATGTCAGATCAGAGGCTCAGGTATTATTGACTGAAATAATAGTTCCATTGAAAAAGGGAAGTGAAGAAGAAACTAATTTAACTGTGAATATGCTAAGAGAAATTAATTCTTTGGAGAAATTTTCAGAAGCTGCATTTAAATATTCCGCTGCTCCAACCAGGGAATTGGGTGGAAAAATTACTTGGCAAAATATTTCAAATCTGCCAGCTGCGGTGAAACCGCTCGTTTCGGGTCTTTCCGTTGGTGAAGTAACTGAGCCGCTACTCATTCCAGGTGGAGTAGCATTATTTCAACTAAGGGATATACGTGAGTCAAAATACAAACAAAAAAAAGTTAAGTTTATTGATTTTATAGAAATTTCTTTTCCTAATAATAAAAAAACAAAGTCTTTCATAAAACAAAATGTATTTGTATGCGATGATTTGTATAGTTTTTCAAAGAGTACAAAAAATACTGAATTAATCAGAAAAAATGTTAAGGTTGGATCACTCTCGAAAAATTTTAAATCTACCTTAGCTGAATTAGATGAAAATGAATTTATTTTTAATGATAATAATGCGACGTCTAAATTGATAATGGTCTGTGGACGCGATAAGAAAGAAAACTCATCAACAAGTGATGTAAATGAAATTGAGCGTAGTGATCTAAACAAAAGATTGTTTAATTTGGCAAATTCCTACCTAGAAAATTTACGCCAAGAAGCTCATATAGTTTTTAAATGAAAAAGGAGCATAAACCCGTTGTTATAACTTGTGGCGATCCTGCTGGTGTTGGTCCAGAGGTAGCTGTCTCTGCTTGGAAAGCTCTTAAAGACCAAATCCCACTATGTTTAATAATCGACCCCAAATTCCTCCCAAACAATATAGATATTAAGGTACTCAGTGAGCCACCAACTGCAAGAGATATTGAAAAAAATACTTTAACAGTAATTGCACAGAACTTTGATGGAAATAGCATTGCTGGTAAGCCAAGTTTAAAACACGCCGAACCAATAATTCAAGCAGTGGAGCGTGCTGTTCAGTTTGCAAAATGCGGAAAATGTTCAGCTATTTGTACAATGCCAATTAGTAAATCAATCCTGAAAGATGGAGCAAACTTTCCTTTTCCAGGACATACAGAATATCTAGCGCATCTCGATAAAAGTAGAAACTTTGGAATGATGCTTGTGAACAGGTATTTGAGAGTTGTTCCAGCAACTATTCACGTCCCAATCAAAGATATAACAAAGTATTTAAATGCAGAAAAAATAGAGAATATAATTAAAATCACGCATCAGGAGCTCGTTAAACGATTTTCCATTTCAAACCCAAAAATTTGGATTTCAGGTTTAAACCCTCACGCAGGAGAAAACGGAACCATCGGAGATGAAGAGAAAGAATTTATTTCACCAGTTATTAAAAAGATGCAATCTGAAGGGTTTGAAGTATTAGGTCCAATTTCAGCCGATACAATGTTTTATGAGAAAAAGAGGCGCAAGTTTGATGCTGCAATTTGTATGTATCACGATCAAGCACTTATACCCATTAAAACGTTAGATTTTCATACGAGTGTCAACTTAACGATTGGCCTAAGCCTTATAAGGACCTCACCAGATCATGGAACAGCTTTTGATATTGCCGGTAAAAATTTGGCCAATCCCACTTCAGCTATAGAGGCAATAAAATTAGCTTGGAGGTTAGCACAGAAGGAGCAAAGGGATAAATAAACTTCAGCCTATTAGACAGGTCATTGAAAAATATGATCTATCCGCAAAAAAATCTTTAGGCCAAAATTTTATTTTTGATTTAAATCTTACTTCAAAAATAGCTAGGTCAGCCGGAAATCTAACAGATTTTGAAATTCTAGAGATAGGTCCAGGTCCAGGCGGTTTGACAAGAGGGTTACTTTCAGAAGGTGCTCAAAAAGTCGTTGCCATTGAAAAAGACCCGAGATGTATTCTTGCTTTGAAAGAGCTTCAAAAATATTATCCTGACCGATTAGAAATAATTGAGGGCGATGCGACTAAAATACAGCAGGAAAAATATTTTACCAAGCCAGTAAAAGTCATTGCTAACCTTCCTTATAATATTGGCACGAAACTATTGATTGAATGGTTAACTATCAAAAATTGGCCACCTTTTTGGCATAGCTTAACACTTATGTTTCAAAATGAAGTTGCAGAGAGAATAGTAGCAAGCCAAGGAAATAAGTCATATGGGCGGCTTTCGGTACTCTCTAACTGGCGTTGTAACACCTCTATAAAAATGAAACTTAATCCAGAGGTTTTCTTTCCACCCCCTAAAGTTTTCAGTGCTGTTGTTCAATTAGAAGCGTTGGCAGAACCTAAATATAAATCAAAATTAGATGGTTTGGAGATAGTAGTTGCTACCGCCTTTAATCAAAGAAGGAAAATGTTGAGGTCATCACTTAAAAAAATCACACCAGATATAGAGACGATACTTAAAGATATCGATATAAATCCATCTTTACGGGCAGAAGACTTAACAATTGAGCAATTTTGCTTAATTTCCAATAAGGTAAATTTAACTTAACTATTCCGCGGCTTCTTTTGAAACCTTATCAAATGAAGAATTATATTCTACATCAGCAGATTTAGATTGATTTAAGCTATTTCGATTACGTCGATTTGATTTGAAAGATCTATCATTACTTTCAGCTTCAGAATGATCTTTATCTGAATGACCTTTTTCTTTATCTTCATCATTATCGGAATTACTAGCTTCACTAGCTTGAGAATTATTTTCGTCTTGTTCAGGGCCCAAGTTACTCCCATCCACAAGATCAGAATCATTCTCATTTCTATTTCTGTCTCTGTCAGAGTTTCTGCCCCTATTCTCTTTTTCTTGTTGCTCTCGTCTAGCCTCTTGCTCTTTCTGAGCCTGAGCAAGAAGCCTTAGATAATGCTCGGCATGTTGTTGAAAGTTGTCTGTAGCAACACGATCATTGGAAAGCTGAGCATCTCTTGCTAACTGATTATACTTATCAATTATTTGCTGAGGCGTTCCACGAACCTTACCCTCAGGTCCAGAGCTATCAAAAACCCTATTTAAAACATTTCCTACAGAACGATTGTTGTTTCTATTCTGCTTGCTACGAGAGCGCGATTTAGTAGATCTCATTAAATATTCGAGCCTTGTTACAATCTAAATTTTTCACCGCGACTTGTTAAAATCATAACTGTCTTGCGATGTGGGCTTGTTGTTTTTTGCGCAGCAGCCAAAGCTGTAAGCGACCGACGAGTTACTTGTAACCTAAACTTATACAAATAAACAAGGCAAAAAAGAAAGATTTTCATAAAAAATATTTGTTAGAAGAGTTTTCCAGTAACTAATCGATCCTTTCTTGCTAAATCTTTTAAAGTTTTTACTTCAGATAAACCAAAAGAATTCATAAGATCTTTAACACTTTCACTCTGAGACGCTCCTATTTCCAGAACTACTGTACCTCCAGGATTAAGGAATTTCGTTAATTGAGGTATAATCTGTTCATAAGCATCCAGTCCATTGCTACCAGCAAATAAAGCTAATTCTGGGTCATGATTCAAAACTTCCTGAGAAATTTCATTAATTTCAGACAAGCCAATGTAAGGAGGGTTTGAAATAATAAGATCAAATTTACCCTCAATAGCTTCAAACCAGTCAGAATTTAAAAAGTCTATCTTATCTTCAACATCAAAATTTTTTGCATTTTTTTGCGCCACAAACAATGCTTTCTCAGAAATATCTGTTGCGACCACATGAACTTCTTTCCATTCGCACGCCAGCGATATCGCAATAACGCCAGAACCCGTACCAAGTTCTAAAACTGATCGAACCGGTCTATCAATAACATAATCTATAAGTGTTTCAGTATCGCCTCTTGGATCTAAAACATGCTCATTAATGAAGAAAGTGCGCCCCCAAAATTGCCTCCTTCCTAAAATTTTTCCTATTGGCTCTCTATTTTTACGTCGAGATATTAACTTTTCTAAAGCGGTGGTTATTTCTTCTGTTACGTTTTCATTTGTGTTCATTGATAACTGGGATTTTGGGATACCGAGAGCATGTGCTACTAATATACGTGCATCCCTAGCCGCATTATCAATTTCTGAAATTGACAATTTTAACGTAACATCGCTCAGTAATTGCTTGACTTTCAATCGCCTATCTCAGCTAGTTTTTCAGCTTGGTCATATTCAATCAAGGCAGAAACCATTTCATCTAAGTCTCCTTGTATTACTTGATCAAGCTTATACAAAGTTAGATTAATTCGATGATCAGTAACGCGCCCTTGTGGAAAATTATAGGTCCTAATCCTTTCCGATCTATCTCCCGAACCTACTTTTGACTTTCGATCAGCCGACCTTTCACTATCAATTCTCTGTCGCTCTAAGTCATAGAGCCGCGTCTTCAGAACTTGCATAGCAATTTCTCGATTTCTATGCTGAGACTTCTCTGAACTTGTTACAACAATTCCAGACGGTATATGGGTTATTCTAACGGCGGAGTCAGTTGTGTTCACATGCTGTCCTCCTGCTCCAGAACTTCGCATCGTATCAATCCGAAGATCAGTTTGTTCGATTTTTATATCAACATCTTCAGCTTCAGGCAGAACTGCAACCGTTGCAGCTGAAGTATGTACTCTTCCTCCACTTTCCGTTTCTGGAACACGCTGCACTCTATGAACACCACTTTCGTATTTTAGCTTGGCAAAAACACCATTACCTTTTACGTGAACAACAACTTCTTTTACTCCCCCAAGTTCCGACAACTGTTCTTCAATAATTTCAAATGTCCAACCGCTAGTCTCCGAAAATCTTTGGTACATCCTTAAAAGATCAGCAGCAAACAGGGCTGCTTCGTCTCCACCAGTTCCCGGTCTAATTTCAATCATTGCAGATCTTTCATCTGCAGCATCTTTAGGTAGTAACGCTAACTGCAGAAGTTTTTCAACTTCAGGCACCCGCGCTTTTAGGATAGGAATTTCTTCCTCTGCAAGTTGCCGCATATCAGGATCAGCCAGCATAACTTCTGCTTCCTTTAAATCAGCAAGCAAAGACTTATATTCTTCTATTGTTTCAACTACTGGTTTTAACTGCGAGTATTCTTTAGATAGTTTAGCGATTTCTTCGCCTGAAATACCCGCGTTCATTTGAGCCTCTAGAAATTCATATCTCTGATGAATTTGTTCTAATTTTTGTAAAGGAACCATGGCGAGGTCATAAGATTTTTAAGAACCTTGGGTCAAGCCCTCTTATTTTTTGAATTAGAACCCCAAATACATAGAAGCTCTGTGACAGCATGCGCCCCTGCAATAGCTGTTGCACCGGAGATATCGTAACTAGGCGAAACTTCAACCACATCTCCACCTATCATATTAATTCCTGCAATGTCTCTAAGAAGAATCGCAGCCTGACCAGAAGATAATCCTCCCCACACTGGTGTTCCGGTGCCAGGTGCAAATGCTGGATCAAGACAATCAATATCAAATGTTAGGTAAGTGGGTCTGTTCCCCAAAATTGATTTGATTTTTTGTGCAACCTGGGCTGGGCCCTTTTCATGTACCTCTCTAGCATCAATGATATTCACGCCCAAGGTATCTTCATTTGTCGTCCGAATTCCAACTTGTACGGAAGTTTTGGGATCTATTATTCCACTTTTAACCGCCTTGTAAAACATTGTCCCATGATCAATTCTATCTTCGTCATCATCTGGCCATGTATCTGAATGCGCATCGAACTGTAGTAAAGATAGAGGCGAACCCAATTTATTAAAATAGGCTTTTAAAATTGGGTATGTAATAAAATGATCTCCCCCTAAAACTAATGTTGAAACATTATGAGACAGAATTTTAGATATATGCTGCTCCAGTAAAGACGGAAATTCTTGGACTTTAGCATAATCAAATGCCAAGTCACCGTAATCAACGATATTTAGTTCTTGCATAGGGTCAAAATCCCAGCCGTAGGGAGGATCAAATGTTTGTAAAGTTGACGCTTCCCTTATCGCTCTGGGACCAAACCTGGCACCAGGACGGTTTGTTACGGCTTGATCAAATGGAACACCAGTAATTGCGATATCTACATCGCTAAGGTCTTTCGTGTACCGGCGCCGCAAAAATGAGGTAGAACCGCCAAAAGCATTTTCATATGATAACCCTTTTAATTCTTTTCTTGTGAAAGCTAGATCTATTTCTTTTTTCGCGTTACTTAATACCATTTTTTTCTCAAATTTATTTTAACGATAATTTATCATCTTAACTTTATCTACTTTACCCTAAAGGAAGCGCTTTCTCAATTAAATGGGCAAAAAAAGATGCTCCAACCGGTGCTGCAGCATCATTGAAATCATAGTTTGGATTGTGCAAGCCAGCACCTTCACCAATTCCCAAAAAAAGGTACGCGCCTGGTCTTTTCTCCAGCATATAGCTGAAATCTTCCGCACCCATTTCTTTCCCTACAGAGGTTAATACTTGATCAGATCCACAGACGTCTTTGGCGACCTCAATTGCAAAATTTGTGGCGTCGTCATGATTTATCGTCGGAGGGTATCCTTTTTCATAATTAAGTTTCGCATCAACTTCAAAACTCATGGCAAACCCTGAAATAATTTTTTCCATCCGTCCTATGACCATTTCTTGAACGGATAAATCAAACGTCCTTACTGTTCCATTCAAATAGGCTATTTCCGGTATGACATTGTCAGTAGTTCCACTGTGTACTTGTGTGATAGAAATTACCAAATCATCGCTGGGTATGTTATTTCGGCTAACAATAGTTTGAAACGCTTGGGCAATAGATACAGCTGCAACTATTGGATCCTTGACTTCATGAGGATAAGCAGCGTGGCCACCTTTTCCTGTAATTTCAACGCTAAAGCTATCTGCTCCCGCCATTATCGGTCCAGAACGGGTATACATAACACCTACATCATAGCCAGGAATGTTGTGAAGCGCGTAAACTTCATCTATCAAAAATTCATCTATAATGCCCTCTTCAACCATTGCTTTCGCTCCACCAGTCGCTTCCTCATCAGGTTGAAAAATAAGAGCAACTCGCCCACTAAAATTTCTGGTTTCTGAAAGATAACGTGCTGCTCCAAGCAGCATGGCTGTATGTCCATCATGGCCACAGGCATGCATCACACCTTCATTTTTGGAGGAATAATATAATCCTGTATTCTCTTTAATAGGCAAAGCATCCATATCCGCTCTTAAGCCGATTGTACGACCTGGCGCTTTTCCTTCTATGATTGCGACAACTCCGCTAGAGGCATATCCTGAATGAATTTCTGTGATACCAAATTCTTTTAAACGATCGGTAACATATTCGGCAGTTTTATAACATTCTCGGCCAAGTTCTGGATATTGATGTAAATGGCGGCGCCATTCTGCCATGTCTTTCTCAAAACCAGCTATGCTATTCAATATTGCCATATTTATGACTCGCTCCTATGTTTCAGTGTTTAAACACTCAATCCGAGAAAAAGGACCGTTGCAATGTCTTTTGATGAAAATCTAATCAATAATCCCTCAAAAGGAATGCCTCGATTATTAGAAATAATGAGAGCACTTAGAGACCCTGAGAAAGGGTGTCCTTGGGATATTGAACAAAATTTCAAGACAATTGCGCCTTACACGGTAGAAGAAGCTTATGAAGTTGCTGATGCTATTGAGCGTGAGAACTGGGAAGATCTTAAAAATGAATTAGGAGATCTATTGCTTCAAACAGTATACCACACCCAAATAGCTGAAGAGGAAAACCTCTTTAACTTTAACGATGTAATTAACCAAATATCAGAGAAAATGATACAGAGGCATCCTCATGTCTTTGGAGAAGAAAGTAGAAACAAATCAGCTTCACAACAGATAAAAGATTGGGAGTCAATTAAAGCAAAAGAAAGAGCACAAAAAAATCAGACAGGGGTTTTAGATGATGTAGCTATAAACCTACCAGCATTGGTAAGGTCTCTAAAATTGCAAAAAAGGGCCGCTAGAGTTGGATTTGATTGGCCAGATATTTTGCAAGTTTTGGAGAAAATAGACGAAGAAGCGAGAGAGCTGGTCGAAGCGAAGCAACATCTGTCTCAAGACAAAATTAATGAAGAGTTTGGAGATCTATTGTTTTCAATCGTAAATTTAGGTCGACACCTTGGAGTTGACTCAGAAGAAGCTCTTAAAAAAACAAATAGAAAATTCGTTGATCGATTTAAGTTTGTTGAAGATACAATTTTATCGGAAAGTAGAGATATTCAAAGCGCTTCATTAGAAGAAATGGAAAAGCTATGGAACGAGGCAAAAAGCCTAAACAGTTAACTTTTTAGCAAAGAACAAATTATCTAATTGAGTTATCAAAAATGAATTCGTTGCAGACATCTCAGCCAAAGCACAAATTGTTCAATTTTATAATTTAAAAGTTGGTTTTGAGATTGATCCAATTTCTCAATTTGGACCAAAGAGGAATTAATTTTTGTGCTCAATGAATTATCTGTACTAAGCAACATAAAATTAACAAGCTCAATAGCTTCTCCAATTTTTAGTCCAATCCCTATTAATGAATATATGATTTCATCAAGTTCATATTTCAGCTCCTTATATAGAGCTGGTTGAGAGATTAGGTAGTCTTCCAAGATTGAAAATTGATAATCAATTTCCTCTGTTTCATAAAATT